>NZ_CAXSQB010000047.1:23983-28315 GCF_964239415.1 Clostridium sp. ATCC BAA-442
CCCCCCCCCCCCCCCCCCCTCAGCCTGCCGAAGCCCTCTTTTCGACAGGCTGGAAGACTGTTTAAATCTTAAAAACCGTTTTTAAAAGTCGTTTGATCCGGCATGAAAGGGAACCCTGATGGTTCATCCCCGCGCCAAGCGCCGGCGCAAAGCGGCGGCGGCGCTCCGAACCGCCCTGCGGGGCAGTCTCCGCTCCGGGGCGGTCAGGCCAGCCCGAAGCGGGAGGCGTCCTCCCACTCCGTCAGGCCGAGGCGCTGCCGCGCCTTGGCCTGCTCCAGCGTCAGCCTGACAGGGTCCTCCTGCAAATAGTCCAGCAGCTCCTGAATGCCCTCCCTGGTAAGGTTGCTCACCTCGAAGATCCGCTCACAGCCGGAGTTGACCATCCAGTTGCGCACCATGGGCACGTTGGCGTAGGGGGAGTCAATCTTCGTGATGATGCCGATGAGCGGCCGGTTGGTGAAGCACTGGCAGTTGGCTTCAAAAACGCTGAAGGGCTCGTCAGCCGCCATCAGCAGGGCCAGCACGTCCGCCTCAAAGGAGAAGCAGGCCAGCCCCAGCCCGCACCGCTTGGTCTCCGAATACTCCCCCGGCGAGTCAATGATGTCCGTCCCCGTGTTGGTGTACTGGGTCTTGTGGTAGTGCAGCTCCTCGCCCGATAAAATCTGGGTCAGGGAGGTCTTGCCCGCCTCGCTCCGGCCCATCAGAAATAACTTCTTCATCTCTCTTTGTCACCGCTCCGTAAGTTCACAGACGGTGAAGCCCAGCTCCGTCCGAAAAAATTCCACCACATGCTCCAGGGCGCTCTTGACCTCCGCCCGGCTGCCCAAAAGGATCACCGCGCCGCTGAACCGGTCCAGGAAACCCAGCTCTACATTTCCGCTCTTCATGGCCACGTCGGCGGCCACCACCGTGGCCTCCCACGGGGTCAGGTGCAGCAGGCCGATGGACTGGCCGGTGTGATCCTCCCCCAGATGGGTGCCGATGTGCAGCCCCAGGTTTTCATAGACCCGCCGGTCTGTCACGCCGATGAGCTGGGCCAGAGAGAGCTCCTTGCCCACCACCCGGACCCGGACCGTACGCAGCTCCCTGCCCTTGAGTTCCTCATACCGCCGGGAGAATACCGCCTCCAGGAACTCCTCCCGTGTCATACGCTTCCCCATCGCCACGCCTCTTACCGCTTGGTGATCCTGCACACCACATACCCCAGCTCGTCGCGGAAGTAGTTTACAATCTCCGTCAGGGCAGAGGTGACGTCCGCCAGCTCGCCCGTGATGATGACCGTGCCGGTAAAGCGGTCGGCAAAGCCCAGGTATACGTCGCCGCTCTTCACCGCGATGTCGGCGGCGATCACCGCCGACTCCGGCGGGGTCATGTTCATGATGCCGATGGCGGCGGCGCCGTAGTCGATGGCCGGGTTCAGCCCCAGCTTCTGATAGATGATGGGGGCCGGCCCGCCGATGACGTGGGCAAAGGTGATCTCCTTGCCCGCCACCGTCTCCTGCACAATCCGAATTTTATCATTGGTATCGCTCATATGCGCTCCGCCCCCTGTATCCTTCTCTCCCAACGGGGCCATGCCCCGGTACGTATTTTTTATTATACTATTTTCTCCGCGGGAATGTCAATGCGCAGGGCGCTCTTGACAGGATGCGCCTGGCGGAGTAATATACTTATCAATAATATATATTATAGATAAGTATATGGAGGACGATTTTGTGAAACCGGATTGGGTTCAAATGTCAGAGTATATGCAGCAGCTGCGGCAGTTGGCCCGGCGGGCTGCCGTCCACCAGCGCCTGCCCCTGACCGGGTCGGAGCTGGAGCTGCTTGCCCGCCTGTGGATGGCGGAGGAGCCGGTGACCCCCCTGGGCCTGAGCCGGAGCATGGGCTTACAACAGGTGAACGTCAGCCGCCTCATCCGGGGCCTGCGGGCGCGGGCGCTGGTGGCGGCCGCCCCCTCCCCCACCGACCGGCGCAGCTATACCCTGTCTCTCACCCAGGCGGGACGGCAGGCCCTTCAGGACGGGTGCAGGGCGTATCTCTCCCCCCTCTACCGGATGCGGGAGGGGCTGGGGGAGGCGGAGTTCACCCGGCTGATGGAGGAGATCACCCAGGCCAACCGCCGCCTGGACGCCGCGGCCGTGAAAGGGGGTGGGGAGCCGTGTCCTTCTATGGACTGATGCAGTTGGGGGTGCCCCAGCTCAAGGGCCTGCTCCGCCAGGCCGCCGGGGCCGAGCGCAGGCGGCTTCTCCTGGCCCTGCTGGCCCGGGACGCCGCCTGTGTGGGGTTTGCGGTGGTGTTTATCTCCGCCCTCACCGCCCTGTTCGGTGGGGCCAACAGCCCCGCGGCGGTGGTCATTTTCTGTCTGCTACTCAGCTGCCGCTTTGTCCATTACAACTACCGCATGGCCGACACCCTGCGGAACATGGCGGCCGCCTTCGCCCTGCTCACGCTCGGGCCCGCCCTGGCCCCTCTGGGCGGCCCCCTGCTCCACCTGCTTCTCAACCTGTTCTGTATCGGAGTGCTGCTGCTCATCACCGCCGACCAGCCCGAGCTGGGCAACGCCTCCCTCTACCTGTTCAGCTATCTTTTCCTGTATGGAAATCCGGTCAGCGGGCGCTCGCTCGCCCTGCGGGGGCTGGAGATGCTGCTGGGCTTCGCCCTGTGCGCCGCGGTGCTCTACCATAACCACCGGGGCAGGACACCGGAGCGCCCCTTCCGGGCGGTACTCCGCGCCTTTTCCCTCGCCGATGAAAAGTGCCGCTGGCAGCTCCGGGTGGCCGTGGGCATCAGCCTGGCGGTGCTCACTGGGGAGCTGCTGGGCCTGCCCCGCATCATGTGGGTGGGCTTCTCGTGCAGCTCCATTCTCACCGCCTACGGGTCCCACCCCGTCCGGCGGGCGGCAGGCCGGGTGGGCGGCGTGCTGGGCGGCTCCCTGCTGTTCTGCCTGCTCTATCAGCTCTGCCCGCCCGCCCTCCACGGCGGCCTGGGCATCCTGTCGGGGCTCTGCCTGGGCCTGTGCGCCAGCTACGGCTTCTGCACCGTGTTCAACTGTCTGGGCGCCCTGCTCACCGCCAGCGCCCTCTTCGGTCCCGGCCCCGCGGCCGCCATCCGGGTGTGCAACAACGTGCTGGGCAGTCTGTTTGGTCTTTTCTTTGCACTGGTATGGCCCTGGCTTCTGGACGCGCTGTCCCGCCGCCGGACGGCGGCCCGGGAGAGCTAGCCCGCCAGGAATGCCACGTTGTCCCGGATGCGCCCATCCTCCGGAGACAGGGCCAGGGCCTGCCGGGCGGCCTCCAGGGCCTCGGCCCGCCGCCCGGTGTGGTACAGCCCCAGAGAGAGCAGATCCCAGGGCAGGCTCCCCCACGCCTCCGCCTCGCAGATATAGGTCTGAGGGCGGTCGGTAATTGCCAGGGCCTGACGGCACAGGTACACCACCCCGTCCCACTCCGCCTCCTCATAGAGCAGGCGCGCCAGCTCCAGGTAGGGCTCCCGCAGGTGAGGGGCCTCCCCGATGGCCCGCCACAGCCACCGCCGGGCCTGCTCCGACCGGCCCTTCTGCCGCCACGCCCGGGCGAGAAACCGCATGGAGGCGCACCGCTCATCCGCCCAGACGGCGGTGGGCAGGGACAGGTGGCGCTCCAGCGTGCGGATACAGTCGTCCCACCGGCCGTAGAACAGGTACTCCCGGCCCAGGTAATGGGTGTTGCGGTCGTCCTCCGGGGCCTCCGCCACCGATAGCTCCAGCAGGGGCAGGTACTGCCCCCGGGATTTGGCGGGGTCGGCGTGGTGGTCCAACTGCACCCCCTCCGCCGTGCACTTCCGCCCCGGTCCCCAGCCCTCCTGCCGCTCCAACACCTCGTGAACCGGGTGGGTCCAGCGGTATCCCCGGCGGGCGTGGATCTTCTCAATCCAGAACACGGTGCCCTCGGAGCCGTCGGCGTTGAAGTTCCAGGTATAGCGGTAGACCGCCTGGGTGGTCCCGTCCGTCCAGGCCGCCTCCAGCGCCGCCCGCCAGCCCGGGTGAAACACCTCATCCAGATCGGTACACACACAGATGTCCGCGTCCTCCGGTACCAGCTCCAAAGAGCGGTTGCGGGCCGTGTCAAACCGCCAGGGCTCCACCCTCTCTTCCACAACCACCGCCCCCAGGGCACGCAGGCGCTCCGCGGTCCCGTCGGTGGAGCCGGTGTCCAGCACATACACCCCGTCTGCCTCCGCCATGGAGGCCATCCAGCGCTCTGCATATCCGGCCTCGTTTTTGCAGATGGCATAAACCACAATCTTCACAAAGCAATCCCCCTTATAGGAACGCCGCGGGCGGCGCAGCAG
>NZ_CAXSQB010000048.1:0-28016 GCF_964239415.1 Clostridium sp. ATCC BAA-442
GGGGTGGTGGGGGGAGGCGCTGACAAAGGCCAGGGACAGGCTGGGGATGAGCAGGTGCTCCATCCGGTCGGGGAACAGGGGGGAGGGACAGACGATGACATCGTGGCCCGACGCCAGCGCCCCGGCGGCCAGGTGGGTGAGCATGGAGTGGGCCAGCCCATAGGTGTCAGCCAGCTCATAGACCCGCTTACACAGGGCGTCTACCGTCTCAAACTGGCACAATACCCCCTTCCACGTGACGCCGCCCAGGAAGCGCTGCACCGCCCGGCCGGCCTCGCCGTCCCCCTTCTTGACCTCCCGGGAGAGAATGCCCCGGGCCCGTTTGGCCATTTTGGCCTCCAGCGCCGGGGTGAGCAGCAGGGAGCGGAGATCCTCCCCGATCTGGGCCGCCGCCGTCAGACAGCGGTAGGCCCGCTGATAGCAGGCCTTGTAGCCCTTCATACAGCCCATCAGCTCCTGGCGCAGGGGCTGGAGCCCCGCCCGGTCGTAGCAGTCGCCCAGATTGACGTAACGCTCCACCAACCCCGGATATTTTGGCTCCACGACGTGGGAGAGAGCAGCACTAGGACAGTTTTACAGGGCGTCACGCCCTGGGGGATGCGCCTGCAAATTCAAAACTTCCAGGTAATTCGGATCTCCTGCTTTCCGGTTTCCCGGTCTTTCTCCCCAATCTCGATTTTCTCAATGAGGGCGACTACCAACTCCCGCGGAATGGTCTCCAGCTTCAGCAATTCCCGGGCCCTCTCCATCAAAGCGGCCTGTTCCAGCGGCTCTGCCCGCTCCCCCAGTTCTATGTCAATCTGTGCCAGCCGCCGCTCCAGGCGGCTTTTTTCGGCCAGGAAGTCCTGGTTCAGCTCCACGAATTGTCCCTCACTGAGAATGCCGGATACTCGATCCAGATATAAATTTTTCAGCGCCTGACTCCGCCTTTCCAACTGTGTGGTCAGGGACTTCTGTTCCTGTTCCAATGCATCTCTGCGGGTGTCCGGCGGTGGTGGAAGCTCCAGTTCTTTCAGTTTATAGCAGCTTTGGACATAGTGGCGGATTCGCTCAGATACCAGCTCAATCAGTTGGTCCAGTCGAATGGAATGGCGGGTGCAGAGCTTTTCTCTTCCGCTGTCGGCGTACAGCTTGCAGCGGAGATAGGACACCCTGGGCCGGCCGCGCTGACAGTTGGTGGTCTTGCTCATGGTGCTGCCGCAGTCCATGCACTTGACCAGACCGGACAGCAGGTGGACCTCCCCGGTGCCGTCCGTTTTGGAGCGCAGGTCCAGTCCCCGCTGGACAGTCTGAAACAGCTCCCGGTCAATGATAGCCTCATGGGTGCCCTCCACCCGAATCCACTGTTCTTTGGGCATGTCAATCAGAGCCTTGGACTTGTAGCTCACCTTTTTCCGCCGCCCTTGGAGCATAACCCCGGTATACATCTCGTTGCGGAGGATGCGCCAGATGGTGGTCTTGTTCCACAGACCATGGCTGTTGGACACCGGGTGACCGCTGGCCCAGCCGTGTTCCGCCTTGTAGCGGGTGGGATTTGGGATGCCCTGGTCATTGAGCAGTTTGGCGATCTCCTGCTTGCCGTGGCCCTCCAGGGACCATCGGAAGATTTGCCGAACCACCTGGGCAGCCTCCGGCTCAATAATGAGATGGTTGTGATCCTTCGGGTCTTTTTGATAGCCGTAGATGGGAAATCCGCCGATGTACCGCCCCTGCCGCCGCTTCATGTCAAAAACCATGCGGATATTTTCGGACAGGTCCTCCAAATACCACTCGTTGACCAGGCCGTTGATCTGCCTGGCCTTTTTGTTGCCCTTTACCTCCGTGTCGGCATTGTCGGCTATGGCGATGAACCGGATGCCCCAGATGGGAAACAGGCCGTGGATGTATTTCTCCACCAACTCCATATCCCGGGTAAAGCGGGATTGGCTTTTGCAGAGGATAATCTGAAACTGTTTCTCCTTGGCCGCTTGAATCATCCGGTTGAAGTCGGGCCGCAGGCGGTCGGCGCCGGAGTAGTCCTCGTCGCAGTAGATGTGGTAGATGTCCCACCCCCGCTCCACTGCGTACGCAACAAGCAGGGATTTCTGATTCTGGATGCTCTCGGATTCCGTTTTGTATTTGTCCTCGTCTTCTTTGCTCAGCCGGGTATAAATCGCACAAAGGATAGGTTACACCTCCCCGGAAGGCATCCGTACTCAACGGCAGAATACCCTTGAGACGCTCTTCCTATAAAAGGTATTTCGGGTAATCGTATTATGATTCTGAAATATGGGCTTAAAGCCGTCTGTATAGTGCATTTCTAAGCCATAAGGTCACAGCCCGCCGGATGAGAGAAAGATCAGGAAATTGTTCCGTGGAGAGCCGCCGCTCCGTCACAATAAAATTGGTAGCTTTCACAAAATCACCTCCATAAAAAGCTATGAATGGTGATGGACTAATATGTAGAGGGGAAAGAGCCAGGGGCAAACGGCAGAAAGCGCTGGGGCAGACTGTGTGAACTGTGAACATGGAAAAGCGCCGCCTATTATAAGAATAGGCGGCGCTCTCGTTTGGCCGGCTTATTGGACCGGCAACTGTTTTCCAAGCGTCATTTCACGGCCGTATCTGAAAAAGGTGTCAGTTCCGTGAGGAGTGGCTGTGAGACCGTATCGGGCCCCTATGTGTTCTATGGTACACACTCAACGAATTTCTGGTTACTTTGCGGAGTCAGCAGTATCAGGCAAGGTAAAGCGGTTCAGCATGTCTTTCAATAGCTGTGCCTGTCCAGAAAGCTCTTCACTTACTGCGGCACTCTGCTCTGCTGTTGCGGAATTTGTCTGCACTACGCTGGAAATTTGGTCAATTCCCTGCGTGACCTGCTCAATTGAGACCGATTGGCGCTCCGACGCATTCGCTATATTTTGGAACACATCAGTAATCTTTTGTGCTTCTTCTACCACGCTTTCCATAAATTTCGATGTCGTTTCCATGCTTTCCGTTCCCTTTTCAACAGCTGCGAGAGAGGCCGCAATCAACGAGGTTGTGGAGTTGGAAGCCTCAGCGGTTTTCCCAGCCAGGCTGCGCACCTCGTCCGCAACCACCGCAAAGCCTTTTCCGGCCTGTCCAGCACGGGCGGCCTCTACAGCTGCATTCAGGGCCAGTATATTGGTCTGAAATGCGATATCCTCAATGGTTTTGATAATATGGCTGATTTCGTTGGAGCGCTCCCTGATTTCCGTCATAAAGGCCAGGCTCTGCCGCATTCTCTTGCCGCTCTCAACAATGTCGCTGTTGACTTGAAGTGCGCCGCTGGCCGCATCCTTCACGATCGCATGGTTCTCTTTGACCGTAGAGGAAATCTCCGTAACTGCCGCCGCCAGCTCCTCAACGGACGACGCCTGCTCTGTTGCCCCCTGTGCGAGGGCCTGTGCTCCACTGGATACCTGGTCAGAACCACTGAACACCTGCTCCGAAGCCAGTTGGATACTACTCATTACCGCACTCAGCTTTTGGATAAAGCCTTCAATGGAATGCTGAATGGGCATGAAATCGCCCTGGAAGGCCACGTCTGTTTGGATGGTCAAATCCCCCTGCGCAAGGCAGCCCATGACCCGGTCAATCTCATTGACATAGCCGGAAAGATTCCGGATACATTCCCGCATGGACTCGGCCATTTCACCGACCTCATCCGCTCCATTGTGGGTGACTGCGATGTGCAGATTGCCCATGCTCATTTCCCGCAGTGCATCGTTGAGCTGGGAGATCGGGCGCAGCCGCTTTACAATGATGATCCATAGAAGGATGGCAACAATGGCGGTACTGCCTAGAAGCAGCAGGACAAGAGAAACTGTGGTTTTGGTTGTTTGGGCGTTATACTCCGCCTTGGACATGCTGGAGAGCACCTTCCAGCCTCCGCCCGAAAGCTCCTGCACGATACCCACGCAGGGCTCCCCGTCCAGCTTGTAGTTTACGATTTCATTGGTCGGCTCCTCCAACTGCTCCAAAAGTTCCCCCTGGATGTCGAGTTCGGAAAAATTTTTGCCGATCATATCGTGGTTCTCGTGGCCCAGGATCGTGTTGTTTTCCGACAGCAGCACAATGCGTCCGCTCTCCCCAAAATCCATTCCCTTCAAAAAGTCGGAAACCTGTGTCAGCTTCAGATCCAGTATTAGAAGCCCAGCTGTCGCCGTACCGTCAGAAAGCGGGGTTGCAACCGATACACACATTTCATCGGTCGCCGAGTCAATATAGGGCTGGGTTACGTAAGTGCCCTCTTTCGCATTCTGGAAATAGGGCCGCTCACTCAAGAGCACATTCAGCCGTGTTCCCTCCTGATTATAAATATAATCCTCCGTGAGACTGCCAAAGCCAACTCCCAGGATATCCGGGTATTCCTCCATGGTACGATGCAGAAGTACCAGAGCCTCCGAAAATTCCGGCGTACCAGATATGGGCCTGTCCTGAGCAGTGCCGGTGACCGCATGCTGCAGTTGGGTGCTCTGCGCCAGTGTTTCGGTTATGCCAATATACTGTTCAATAAATTGCTCGACTTGTCTTTTGCCGCTAAGGGTCGTCTGCTGCAAAAAGGCATCCTGCTTCTGATTCATCCCAGAGCTGGTCAGTGTTCCTATACAGACAGCCGAAACGAGGTTAAGAATCAGCAATGTGGCGATCGAAAACAGGACAAGGGTCGTCGCAAGTCGTTTGGACTTTTTCCGAAGCTTTGCTTTTTTCACGTTCACTCTCTGCTCCTTTGTTCTATCTTCATTTAGTACAGCGCTTAAAAAGGTATAGCTTACTATTTCGCTACACTATTCGACTATTTGTCGGCCATTGCTTAAAATTGTTAAGAGTAAAATCCAAATTTTTTTCTTGGCCTGTGTTCTGGATGCAGACTTTGTGAACATGGAAAAGCGCCGCCTATTATAAGAATAGGCGGCGCTCTCGTTTGGCCGGCTTAATGGGCCGGCAACTGTTTTCCAAGCGTCATTTCACGGCCGTATTTGAATAAGGTGTCAGTTCCGTAACCTGAGACGCGTCACGGTCAAGCTGATAAAGGTGAGCGCCATCAACGGTCATCAGATAGCAGCCCCGATACTGACGGGGGGTACTGGAATACACGTTAAGCTGGAGACAGGGGGAGGAATCGACCAGGACAAGTCCTTCCTCCGCATAGACCTCGTATTCCTCCATGGAGGCACCCGAGAGCCCGAGAAGGGCGGGAGTACAGCTTTTTAAACGCTGGATAGCCTCGGAGACGGTGAGAGCCTGCACACTGGGCTGGGTAATGCGCAGCTCGGCCGCATAGACGGGGGTGATGGTACAGGTGTCCCCCTCCCAGGCAATTTGGAGCTGAAATACACCGCCATCGCCGGTATCCTTGCCCATGGATACCGAGCCGCTGGAGACAGAGAAATCGGGGAGCTCCTTTACAACGCCGTTGGTGTCAATCGGAGAGCAGCCGTCCTCCTCCAAGGCTTGGACATAACTGGCCAGGGTATCGGTCATGGAGGACAGACCGGAGTAGACGTAGGAGTCAGGCTGATCCTCACTGCCCTCCTTGTGGGAAAATTGAATGTTTTCGGAAGAGAGGGTGGAGGTCAGGGCGGGGAGTGCAGTATCATTACTGGAGTACTGCTCCGGCGGGACATCCTTGCCGCCGCAGGCAGAGAGCAGAAGCGGCGGCAGCAGAAACGGCAAAAGCCGCCGGCCTCTGGAACGCTCAGGGCTGGTATCGAATTTCAATCTTGTCACCTTCCGCGAGTAGTTGCTGAAACGGACTGTCCACGCCGTTGATCTGCGTGAGCACAGGGCGGTCCAGATGTTGGAAGTCCAGCCCGGACCGCTCCAGCAGATCCAGGAGCCGGTAGGGGCTTCCGTCCGGCTTCGGGGAGAGCGTAAGGGGCTGGCCGTTGAGAAAGACATGCCGTTGGGGCGGGACGGAAGCCTGGGCCGGCGCCTCCCGGGCCGGGAGAGGAGAAGGCGCCGGCGGTGCATCCATGCGCTCCAGACAATCCCCCGACTGCAGCACCGTATGCCCCTCCAAGAGGCGCCCTTCACGCTGAACGGCCTTGCACCGCAGCTTGGTACAGAGCTCCGCGGCGGTCATGACGCAGTCTTTGCCGGGCTGGGCAGGGGTAAAGTGAATACGGTCGCCGGCATGAATCAGTGCAGAAGGGGCGGCTTCCGCACCGTTGATGGCAAGTTGGGCGGGGATGGCGGGGGAGCCATAGAACACATTGCGCCTCCCGTCTATCCGAAGCAGCAGGCTTTTGCCGCTGCGGCCGATGAGATCGGAATAGCGGTACCCATTCATCATCAGCAGCTCCAGCACCGTAAGGCTCCCGCTGCGGAAGAGCTTGGCGGGGCTCCCGTTGAGCAGCACCTGATAACTGTCGCTGATAAGGCCGAGGCCGGCAGAGACAGCGATACCGAGAGGGGTGGTATATTCCGGATCAGACAGCGCGAAGGTATCGGAGTAGGCGCTGGACTGGAAATAACCTCCTGCCAGCGCTGCGCGTTTGGAATCTATGCCGAGGGCCGCGGCCACCCGGGCGCAGAGGGTGGGGAGCTTGCTCCCCCCGCCGGCCAAAAAGACGGCGGAGGGAGGACCTCCATTGACCTGGCAGATGCGCTGTGCGATCTCATCGGCCAGAGCCTGGATGGGGCCGTCCAGGAGAGAAAAGAGCTCCTCCGCCGGCAAGGTCTGCTCCAACCCCAGAATATCGGTAAAGCTCACACTTTTACTGCGGCCCAGCTCCAGCTTCATGGCCTCGGCCGTGGGGAAGTCCACCAGGCATGCCCGCATCAGGGCTTCCGTGATTTCGTCGCCTGCTACGGTAGCCATAGTATACCCCACCACGCTGCCGTCCCTGCATACGGCGATGTCCGACGTACCAGCCCCGATGTCCACCAGGGCCAGGTTGAGAAGACGGAGATCCGCCGGAATCGCGGCATTTAGAGCCGCGATGGGCTCCAGGGTCATGCTGGCCACCTCCAGGCCGGCCTTCTGCATGACCGCGTAGAGGGAGTCCACCACCTCGCTGGGGAGAAAGGTAGCGACCACGGCGGCCTCCAGATGCTGGCCGGTATGCCCCAGAAGGGTGGTCAGCGGATAGTGGTCCAGCCAGAACTGCGTGGGAGTGTAGCCCACCAGGAAGAACCGCTGTTCCTCCGGGCCGTCGGTGGACAGCGCTTGTTCCGCATTTGCCACGGCGGTGGCTTCGAGCTGGTGGATACGCTCATGGCCCAAGGCCTCAGGGGCCGAAAGCTCCAAGGTGCTGCGGCCCAACTCGGTACGCAGAGCCCGGCCCGCGGCTGCCACGCAGGCGCGGGTAAGCCTTCGGCCGGAGGCTTCTTCCAGGCGATGTGTCACAAGGGAGACAGCGCCGGCAACCTGGTCAATATCCTCGATCTGACCGTCCAGCATGGCACGTCTGGCGTGCGGCTGCTTTTCCAGGGCTAGTATGCGTATCCGTCCCTGCTCCAGGGCTCCCAGCATCCCGATGACGCTGCGTGTACCTATATCAAGCGCATAGATGAGCTCTCCTTCTTCCATTTTAGTCGGATCGGAGTGAATCGGCATTCTGGACGGCATCTCCCTTCGCAAGATATATGTTTGGGGAAAAAGGCGGGAAGCCGCCTCAGTATGGGCTGAGGTGGCCTCCTGCACTTCTGATCAATCAGTATTTGCTGAACGGGTTGGCGGCGGTGCCTGCGGCTGAGAGGGAGGCCTGGCTGTCCGCGGCGGGAGAAAGGGGGGCAGAGGCGGAGTCAGCCTCTGACTTCAGCTTGAATTTTTGAATGAGCTGCTTCATCATGACTGCCTGGGAGGACAGCTCCTCGCTGGCTGCGGCGGACTCCTCGCTGGTCGCCGAGTTGGTCTGAACCACGGCGGAGATCTGATCCACACCGGTGGTCAGCTGCTCAATGGATTGAGACTCCGAAATTGCGTTGTCGGCAACCTTTTCCATGTAGGAAATCGCCTCGGAGGCGGAGGCAACGGTTTGCTGCATGCTGGAGCTTACCTCCTCCGCCAGGGACTTGCCGCGCTCCACATGGGACAGGGAGGTTTCGATAATGGCCTTGGACTGCTTGGCTGCCTGGTCCGATTTGGAGGCAAGACTGCGCACCTCGTCGGCAACCACCGCGAAGCCCTTGCCTGCACTGCCCGCGCGTGCGGCCTCTACCGCCGCGTTCAGCGCCAGGATATTGGTCTGGAAGGCAATGTTTTCGATGGTGTCGATGATCTGCCCAATATCCTTCTGGCCGGAATAGATGTCGTCCATTGCCTGGCTGAGCTCCTGCATGCGGTCGTTACAGACCTGAACTTGGCCGGCAGCCAGGTCAGATTTTTCCTTCGCGGTTTTGGCCGTCTCAGCGCTGTTCTGAGCGGAGGTATCAATCTCATTGATGGTGGCGGAGAGCTCCTGGACGGCGCTGGCCTGCTCCGTAGCGCCCTGGGCCAGGGACTGGGAACCGACGGACACCTGCTCCGCCCCGGCGGATACCTGATCGGAGGCGTTGAGAATCTCCGACATGGTGGCGTTCAGGTTCTGGAGGAGATACTCAATATTTGTCTTGACGGGCATGAGCTGGCCGGGGTATTCCTCATGGCTTTCCACCGTCAGATCGCCGTCGGCAAGTCCTTTGGTGATCTGAACAATATCTTCAATGACTCTTCCAAGAATATCCTGGGAGGTGCGGACCGCATCACAGATGGTTCCGATCTCATTGGATGCCTCATAGGTCAGCTCCACCGAGAGATCGCCCTGGCTGAAAGCGACAACAGCCTGCTCCGCCTCCTGGAGGGGACGGGTAATATTCCGAATGGCGCGCAGGTTCAAGAGTATACCAATGGCAACAACCAGGATGGCCATAATAAAGAGAACAATCTGGCTGCGGCTCACACTTGCCTGTGTAGAGTCGATGTGAGCATCGAGGTCGTTCTGGACTTCACGAATGAGCGTATTCCCGTCACTTACGGCCTGATTCAGCTTCGGAGTGCATTGTGTTTCGATTAGCCGACGTGCCTCCTCAAGATTATCCGCTTGAAGGGCGGTATGGATATCCTCAAAGGCATTTTCCCATTCACGTACAGACTGAATATAAGTCTGGGCGACGCCGTCGGAATCTGTATAGAGGGTCTGAATCGTGGAGATCGACTTCTCGATCGAATCCACGGAGGCCTGAATCTCATCCATGATTGAGGTATCATACCCGGACAGCGCCATGTCCCTAAGCTGACGGGCAATCGAATTGACCTCCGTTTCACTGCTCTGGACGGCATTGGTAATGGCAATGGGACCTGTGAGGATGGATGTATAGTCCTTCTGGATTTTGATGGTCTGTCTGATTGAAAGGAATGTCAAGGCCAACGCGATCAGGATGGTAATTAAGAATACAATTAAAAGCCGCATTCTAATTTTAAGATTTTTTTCCATGTTGCGCATATTTGCAATACACCTCTCCTAACATAGTCGGCGGCAGGCTATACAATATCTCCATACCGCCCTTTTTGCACATCGCCCCAGATCTGGCCATCCACCAGTGTAATGACCCGTTTCCGAAGCAGATTCACAAACTCCTTTGCATGGGTTGCCATGATAATGGTAGTACCATGGCGGTTTATCTCACAGAGCAAATGCAGAATATCCCAGATCGTGTCCTCGTCCAGATTCGCGGTCAGCTCATCCAGAACCAAAATGGACGGGCTGTTGATAATCGCGCGGGCCAGTTCCACCCGGCGGCACTCCCCATAGGATAGCTCCACTGGGTAACGCGCTCCCACATCAGGCAGGCCGACCATAGCCAAAGTCTTCTGAATCCGGGTTTGTATAGGCGGGAGCTTCCGGCTCTGCGTCAGCATGGCGACTGCGGATAAATTTTCGGAGATGGTCCGTTTCCGCATGAGCTGTGAGAGCTGAGGTACGCGGCCGAAAACCAGGCGCAGGCGGTCGCGGCGAAGCCTGGAAAGCCGCGTCAGGTTGATATCATCCAGAAAGACGGCCCCGGAGGTAGGGCGAAGATCCCCGGATATGAGCTGGAGCAGCGTACTTTTTCCCGCGCCGCTGCTGCCTGTGAGAAAGAGGAATTCACCCTGCTCGACCGTCAGATTGATTTCCTGCACAGCGGCCATTTGCTTTTTATCCTGCGGGTAATACTTGCTGACCCGCTCTAACCGAATTTGCGGCATGTGGACTCCTTTTGCCTGTATACAATAAAAGAAAAAATTGCTATAATAAAGAAAATATTATATAATAAAAATTTTGAGGTACTCTTATGTCCGGTACGAAAAACAGACCGCATAAAAGGCGAAATATAATACTTCTTGTTTTGTTGGCCCTCCTCTGTATTGGTGGGGTGGAGCTGCTGGTTTGCCGCTTTGCTGCGCCGGAGCTGTTCCAGCGGCTCACGGCCCCCGTGGCAGGATTGATGCAGCGTGTCTCGGACTTCGGGGAGGCACTACACAGCAATTTGCAGGAGCTGCTTTCCCGACCGGGGGAAGATGAAATGGTGAATCAACTGGCCGGCCCGCCCGCCATTGAAGAGGTCCCTCCGGCAGAGGAGAGCAAGGTCACGGAGTTTGTCACCCGGGACGGGCGGGAGTATCTGACCGGCGGAGTCGTGGATCTGGTTTACTACAACCAGGGAGAGGAACCCTGGGCCAGCCAGACCTTCGGTAATGATCCGATCCGCGGCTACGGCTGCGGGCCCACGGCGATGGCCATGCTGGCCTCCAGCCTGACTGGGGAAGAAACCGACCCCGGGGCCATGGCCGACTGGGCCTATCAGCAGGGGTACTGCGCCCCTGGCAGCGGTTCCTATCTGTCCATTGTGGAGGGAACTGCGTCCGCCATCGGACTGAAAGCAGAGGCCTATGAGGCGGACTCCGCCGATGCTCTGGTGCAGCAACTGGCATCCGGACACCTTTTTGTTGCGCTGATGACCCGTGGACATTTCACCGAGCGGGGCCACTTTATTATCCTGCGGGGCGTGACCCTGGAAGGCCGTGTACTGGTGGCAGACCCGAACAGCAGAGAGCGGAGTCTGGCCGCCTGGGAGCCGCAGCTCATTTTGGATGAGCTCTCATCCAGCCGCAGCTCGGGCGCGCCGCTGTGGCGGATCTCCATGCACCAGTAAAAAACGGTCGGGGCTAGGAATCGTAAAAGGAATCCTTTCCGCACAGGCGGCCGCTGGCGGCCCGGTCGGCCTGGACAACCCTGGTCCAGAGGGCGCGGTTGCGCTGAAGCTGCTCCTGGAGGGGCTGGGCAGCGGGACTGGCCGCCGGGGCCTGCCCGGACAAAAGCCCCTCCAGCTCCTCCCGGTCTTCCGCCGGAAGGATGCGGCACTGCTGCGCCAGGTTGGTCTGGTATTCCCGCAATTGGTTGATCGGCTCCTGCCGGAGCTGGAGAAAGAGCTGAACGGAGACAGAATCCCCCCGCTGTATGGAGGCGGAGAGCTCTCCCGTCAGCTCAAGCACCTCGGAGAGCGCCGCATAGATGCGGCGCTCCGTGGCCAACACCGAAGTGAGCTGTTGTTCCGTCAGCATTTATACGCCCTCCTGCGGAGAAGTGGCGGCGCTTTTTTCCGCCTGCCGGAAGCTGTCCCGCAGCTCTGAGGCCATTTCCTTCACACGGGCCAGCTCCTTGGCGTTGCGCCCCGAAACGACCCGGCTGAGCTCATAGCAAAAGTACTCGTACAGTCGGCTCAAATTGGCGCTGATGGGGAACTGGCGGTCAAGGGTGTCGTCCAGATAATGGATGATATCGACACTGCGGCCGACCGCTCCCTCGAATACCGCGTAATTCTCCTGACCCAGGCTCAATTCCGCCTGGGTCAGCCGCTTGATCAGTTCGTCGTAGAGCAGCAAAAGCAGCTCACCCTGGGTCATGGTATTTAAGGAGTCCTCACGGTAACGCTGGTAACCCCGCATATCCATATGTATCATGTTCCTTTCCGGAACGGCGGCGGCGTTAATAGCCGCCCATCATTCCCGCGAGACTGGAACTCTGGGAGTTCATCTGCGCAATCAGCATTTCCAACTGGGTGAATTTGTTGGTGTAATAGTCCACCTTGTCCGACATTTTGGCCTGCCACTTATCCACCTGCTTGTCGATGTCCTTCATCTGCTCCAAAAGAGTGTTATTCAGAGCGGCAGAGGGGGAGTATTTGGAGCCGGCCTTTTCAATGAGAATGCCCTTTGTTGCGCCGGTAGTGGCCGCATAGCGGTCCGTCACCTTCTGGATGGAGGCCATCAGGCCGTCGCTGGCGGCGCCGTTTTCCTTGCTCTTGGTAAACGCATCCTTGACCTGGTCCGGGTTTTGTTCCAGTGCCTCGCGGAGCGCGTTTTCATCCAGCGAAAGGGTGGTCAGGCCGTCCTCATAGCTGGTTTTGATGCCGATGGAGCGGAGGAAGGAGCCGTCGGAGCCGCCGGGGGCCACTGCGGAGCGCAGGGCGCTGTACAGGGAGGAGAGGTCCCGGTCCATAAACAGGATGCCGGTTTTGGCTTTCTCCTCGTAGGCCTTGATCTCGCTCTCGGTCATGTCTGCCTTATCCTCGTCAGTCAGGGGCTTGTACCGGGAGCCGTCTGACTTCTCCAGAGGCATGTCGGAGTAGGCCTTTTTGACCTCGGACACAATGGCGTTGTAGTCCTCCACCATAGTCTTGACCACGTCAATGATCTTGTCCGTGTCGGTCTTACTGGAGAAGGTGACCGGGGTTTCTCCATCTTTCACCTCAAATGTGCCGTTTAAGGTGATGGACATGCCATCCAAATCAAAGGTGTTGGAGCTGCGGGAGAACTCCATCTTCTGGCCGTTGATGGTGGCGGTGAATTTTGCGTCCTGCCCAGCAGTGTAGTGATCCTTATCAGTTACATTGACTTTACCGAACAGCCGTTCACCCAACTCCCCGCCAATCTCAACCCGTCCGCCTGCGCCGGTTTCCTTGGCGGTAAAGACAAACTGGTTGGTGGTCTTGGAAAAGCTGACGCTGACTCCGGCCTCGGTGTTGCTGTTGATATCATTGAGCACAGTCTCCAGGGCGGTGTCCTTGTTGTATTTGCCAATGGAAACGCCGTTAACGGTGAGCTCGTACTCCTGAAAGCGCTTGCCGTCCTTGTCCAGACGGAAACCCTGCTCGTCTACGGTATTGCCTTCGGAATCCACACGGGAGGTCACCTTGCCGTCCTTGTCCTTTATCTCAGTCACATCACCAATGGCTCTGGCCAACTCGCCGCCGGTCAGGCCATTCAAGCCCGCACCGTCGCTCGTCCGCCCCAGCAGATCGCCCAAGGTTTTGCCAGTGTCCACATAGGAGGTCACACCATTCTCACCCAGGCCGAGCACCTCGCCGACAGGGGAGGTGATGCGGAAAGTGTCTCCATTGCTGACGCTGAAGGAGAAGGAGCGCTCTCCGGGGCCAGTAGTATCCATATCGACCGTTATCTTGCCCTTACCGAAGGCCTTGTCCAGACCTTCCTGGAGGTTCTGCTTGACCTGCTCATGGAGATTGCCCTTTGAGGGATCAATCTCGCCCAAAGTAAAGGTCTTGGTCTGGCCGTTGAGGGTGACGGTAAAGCTCTTACCAGAGAGGTATTCCGCTTTGGTGGCGTCTTCCTTCACCACCTTCTCGGTAGTGCTCAGAGTAAAGCTGGAGGTGCCCTCGGCATCGGCAGAAGTGACCAGATTTTTAAGATCTCCGGTGGCACCGCTGAAGTGGACGTTGTTGCCAGCACCTTTCTTGTCGCTGAGGGTAACGGTGCCGTTGCTGTCCACCTTGACATCAATGAGGGTATCGGCGCTCACCTGGTCGCCGCTGCTGGTGGTAATCTTCTGCTCCTTCAACTTGTCCTGGAGGGCCGTTTGGAATTTGGCAGTGTCCAGAGTGCCGTCGGCCTTGTTGAACAACTCCAACTCTCCGAAGTCCAGCGTGACCTTCTTGTTGCCATACTCCAAAGTAAGGGAGCCGCTCATGGTGCTCAGCGGCTGTTTTTCGCCCAGCTTGACCGGCTCGCCCTTTCCAAGGGACGTGTCCAGCCCGGAGGCGTCATGGGTATACCGGGCGGCCTCAGCCAGTTGTTTTACAGCGTTGAGCACAATGGTGCTGCTGCTCTTGCCGGTGGCGCTCACCAGATCGGCATAGGTCCCGTTGGCGGAGGTGAGGATCGCGTTGTTGAAGAAGCTGGCGCTGAACAGGTTGGTGGCGGGGGAGTTGTAGGACATATACTTGCGGGAAAACTCCACCAGCTTGTCGGAGATGCTCTGATAGGCGGACTGCTGCCACTGGAGCATGGTACGGTCCTGCCCCAACTGTGTAATTTTCTGCTGGTACCCCTGTACCATGCCCTCGATCATGGCCTCGGTGTCCATTCCGCTGGCCAGGCCGGAAATGATGTTGCTGTTTCGGCTCCCATAGATGCTGGAAGAGGAACCACTGCTCATAAGGCTGGAGATAGATGCCATGCTGCCCACTCCTTTCAACGTGCAACATGAAAATATGGCTTGATTGACAACCATTGGCTTTCTGAGTAAAATGGGTGTGTTGATAGGCCCCAATACTCTGTATTATGTTATCGTCCGGCCAAAGGGAAAATTAAGAGAGGATTTCGATTTTTCTGACGAAAAGGTGCGAAAACCTGCTCTGCTCCGGCCGGAGATGGGTGAAAGGGGTACAGGGGACATGGCGACCACCGTGATTGCGATTACGAACCAGAAGGGCGGCGTCGGAAAGACGACGACCGCTGCCGCGCTGTTGACCGGCCTGCACCGCCGCGGCGCCGCCGTATTAGGTGTGGATATGGACCCGCAGGGGAGCCTGGGGTTCAGTCTGGGGCTGGATATTGAGCATTGCACCACCATTTATGACGTATTCCGGGGGCAGGCGGAGCCGGAGCAGGCCATTGTACGGACAGATACCTGCGACATCCTTCCGTCCAACATTCTGCTGTCCGGCGCGGAGCTGGAGTTTAACCGGCCGGGACGGGAATTCCTGCTCAAAACCGCCCTGTCCAAGGTAGAAGATCAGTACGACTATATCATCATTGATACACCGCCGGCCCTCAGTCTGCTGACGGTAAATGCATATGTAGCTACGGACAGCTTGATTATCCCCATGTCGCCGGAGATCCTGAGCCTGCTGGGGGTTTCCCAGATCAAGGAGACGATCGAGAGCGTCCGCAGTTATTACAATTCCCGGCTGCGGGTATTGGGTATCCTGCTGAACAAGTTCAGCGCCCGGCTCACTCTGAACCGGGAGGTGCTGGAAATGGCGGAGCAGATTGCCGCACAACTGGATACCAGAGTATTCCAGAGCAAAATCCGCGGCAGCGTTTCTGTGGCGGAGTCCCCTGCCCACGGGGTCAGTGTTCTGGACTATGCGCCGCGCTCCAAGCCGTCTCTGGACTTTGAGGCGCTGTGCGAGGAGATCGCGGGCGGCTTTATACCGCACGGCGGACGCCGGACAGATGGGGAGGTGCGGTAATGGCCGGGAAAAAGGGGAGCCGGAGCAGCAAGACCGCCCATGTGCTCAACCTGCTGTCGGGGGGAGAGGCGCCGGAGGCGCCGGAGCAGCGCCCGGCGGCGGGGACAGAGCGGACGGAGGAGCCGCAGGCCGGGCCCACGCCTCCCCCGCCGCCCCGGGAGCGTCCCATCCTGCCGCCGATTGTGGAGGTGGCCCGCACCAATAGCGAGGCATTATCGGAAACCATTCGGAGCGCGCTGGAAAAGGAGCTGGAGGAAGGGCAGGCCCAGGAGAGGGCATTGGAACGGGCGGAAGAAGCGGGGGAGGAACATGCGGCCCAGCCCGCGGCAGAGCCGCCGGAGGAACCGGAACGGCCCGATGACCCGGCGGAGCCCCTGCCCCCCTCCGCCCCAATGCCTCCCAAGGCCAGTCCTATGCAGGAGCAGAAGCCGGTGGAGCAGGGACTTCCGGACGGGGCGGAGTGGGTGAATGTTATGCTCGGACTGGTGGAGGAGAAGGCGGAGCGCTATGTCAAAATGTTTGGCCTGTGCCCCTGTCCCCGCTGTGTGGCGGATGTGAAGGCGCTGGCCCTCACCCGGCTGCCGGCCAAATATGTGGTTCTGCCCGCCGAACATAAAAAACCGATGCTTAGCCTATATCAGGCGCGCTATGACGGCGATGTGACTACGCAGGTTATTTACGCCTGTAAGGCTGTGATGGATGCACCGCGCCACGGCGCGGCCCAGCCCGGCCTGGCATCAGATAGGGGCTGAATATTTCTTATAAGATGTGTTAAGGAAAGTATTAACATTCTAGGTGTAGAGCCGATAAATTCTATAAGGATATACAATTTTACGGAAAGGAGTTGAAAGATGTTGAAAGATATGGACTGCCAGAGGGTGCCCGTCGAGGGGAACGGTCACGGCGATGGAGGCAGCTTCCTGCACCGGCTGGTTATGCGGCTGTATGGCGGCGGAGGGGAGCAGGCGCAGGATGCGCAGGATGTGTTACAGGAAGCAGTGTTGCCCACGGAGCACCTGTCTGCTCCCTCCACGGAGCAAGCCCCAGCTGCTCCCCAGAAAAAGGCGGGTCACAGTGTAAATACACCGACCAACAGTTTGCTCTATGCGCTGTGGAGTGAGTGGAACGACATTCAAGTTGGAGTGAATGCATTTGACTATGTTCTGAACCTGCCACTGGAGGATGGCCGGAACGGCAGGCAGCTTCTGAACGATGAGGAAAGCAAAACGGCGCTTACCCAGATTAAGCTGAAATTGATGAACTTGGCAAAGCAGCGTTTTTGGGAGCGCGGAGCGGATGCCCAGACCACGATGGATGCTCTGCCATGTGTGTTTCTATCAGAAAACAAAATGGTGGCATGGCTGTTTCTCTTTCCGCCGACCGGCGGCGGCAAACCAGCCTCCTTGGATCGCCTTGAGCATTCTGTTTGCGAAGCAGGCGTCTTATTCGGGATAGATCACGAGCGGCTGCAGCAGCTTGCGGATAGTCCGGAGTACTTTCAGTTGAGTGTAGTCGCCTATGGACTTGCTCCCATCCCCGGAGATGACGGGCGGATTGTGGAACTAGTACCTCGGGAGCCGCCGCAGACTGCGCCTCAAGAGGGAGCGCAGGGACTGGTGGACTATCGTTCCAGCAGTTATACAAACATTATCCATGAAGGCGATGTGATCTGTGACATCATTCCTCCTTCTCCCGGAACAAGCGGAGTGGATATCGCGGGAAATGTCATCCAAAGCCGTGCTGGGCAGACGCCGCATGTTCCACAAGGGCAAAACACGGGCGTCAGTGAGGATGGGCAGCATCTGGTAGCGCTGACCAGCGGAAATCTCATTTTTGAACAGGGTGTCTTTCGCATTCGTCCTACCCTAGTGGTGGAGAAAAATGTGGATTACAGCACGGGAAATTTGGATTTCGTTGGAGATATTATCATTCGTGGAGATATTTGCGCTGGTTTTTCCGTCCATACCACCGGAACCGTAACAGTTGACGGAGCTGTCGAGGGGGCCATTGTGGAGGCTGGCGGTGATATAATCATTACCAAGGGGGTACTGGGCGATAACTCCGCAATGATTAAAAGCGGTCGAACTGTAAGAGCAGCTTATCTGGAAAACTGCGTCGTATATGCAGGTACTGCAATCTTGGCGGATTGTGCCATAAATGCACAGCTTTACAGCGATGGCGCTATCCGCATTGTAAGTGGGCGCGGTACCGTTATTGGGGGCCTGCTAACAGCGGTTGACCGAGTTGACGTAAATGTGATTGGGGCCCGCTCGGGGGTATTGACTGAGATTGCACTTGGACAGCGCTCTTTTGCGCTTATAGAAGCAACGGATTTGGAGCGATCCTTGGAGCAGATGAAGAAGGAACACAAGGAATTAGAGCGAAGTTTGGAATATCTGGAGCAGCAGGAGCCCTCAAAAGAAATCAGCGCAAAGATTTCTAATTTCAGACTGCGTTACGCCACAACCGGCCTGAAACTGGACGCTATGCGCAGGCGGCTTAAGCTGCTGCGTGAGGAACGATTTGACCTAAGCCAGTGTCGGCTATGCTGCCAAGTGGTTTATCCGAAGGCGAAAATTAGCATTGGCTCAGATACCATTACCGTTTCCGACCTGGAAACACAATGCAATGTGCATCTCTCAAAAAAAGGAATTCAACTGCGCTGATTTTATATTATCAGTGACTGCGGTAGTTGTTTTCCAAGCAAAAGGGAGGTGAATATACAATATGGCGGAGAGAGTCCCGTTTGCTTCTGAGCTTTCCCGCATCATGGAGCGGGTTGCATGCGAGGTGACCCGACATGTCGGACAGTTGGAACTGCGGCCAGTCCTGGATGAGAACTTTCCTGCGGAAACGGGAGGCTGTCAAGTTCAGACTACATTGTACGGCGGTTACCACTCCCGGATTACATTGACTAGCAATTACCTCTTTTTTTTCAACTTGGCAAAAAATATGATGGAAGAGTCGCCTACCCTGGAGGATGTTGCTGATTATGCAGTGGAATACTTCAATGTGCTCTGCGGCCATATTGTGGCTGAAATCTTTCGCGTAACAGGGGTGACCGCAAAATTTTGTTGCCCTATTTTTGGACATAAGGTTCGTTCAGAGGCTGTTCCCTTCCAAACATGTACCCAATTCTGCTGTCCGTATGGTTGGCTGGAGCTCGGATACGCACCTCTGCCTATGACTGCAATCAGTGCCAAACACGAAGGAGAGGAGAAAGAACTATGAGTAAGAAGCTGATGATTGTAGATGACTCCCGTGTGGTGTATGCCAGTATGAGTAAGATGCTGGAAAACAGTGGGTGGGAAATTGCTCAATTTTGCAGAAGCGGGGAGGAGGCGCTCAAGACCTACCCTGATATTCAGCCGGATGTCGTCACAATGGACATCGTTATGCCGGGGATGGATGGGTTGGAGACTGCTCGCAGGTTATTGGAAAAATGGCCGGCCGCTAAAATCCTGTTTGTATCCTCATTGGCCTACGATGAAATGGTTGCACAGTCCAATGCTCTGGGTGCAAAGGGTTTCCTCTACAAGCCGTTCCATCGGGAAGAGTTCCTGACCAAACTTGCAGATATCGTATCAGTGTAATGGATCAATTGGCCCCGAAAAGACAGAAAACCGGGTTATGTTTGACACATAACCCGGTTTTTTGTCAGACTGCGGCGGTCCCTGACGAGGTTGTCATTGCTTCCATGTTTGGGCCCTGGGTAGTATCAGGATTGGATTTGTTGCAAAGATAAAATCCGAGTAAAAATAGCTTTTTAACGTGGATTTCATTATACGAACGGAATTAACCGAAAAACACGGAACCATATCACGTAAAACGGTGTGCGTATGTGGGTCATTCCGGCCGTGCATACCGGCTCTGGGCAGCACCGCGGATCAGAGGCATTTATAGTAAAAAGCAGGCATGGATACTCTGCGCAGAGTATCCATGCCTGCTTTTGCTCAGGCGTAGACATCAAACTGATAGCCAGAGCTGGAGGAGGGGGGGAGCATTTGCAGCAACTCCTGTACTGCCAGCTCCTGGGACTCCATTGCCTTTTTTGAAACGGCAAGCGTATAGCTCTGCTGGAGCTGTGCAGACGCAAGGCTGCTGGCTGTGGCAGCGATTCCATCCATCATGTTCATTCAACCTGTCTCCAATCCTTCAAAATCATCTGTGCGGACCCGACGGCGGGGTTACAGCCTCCGCCCTGCGGAACGCAGACTCCAGAGACGCGAGGAGCTGTGGGGTAGAGGGGCTCTGGGCGGCCTCCTGGTTGGAGGAGACGGCCTGCTGCAGCTCGCTGCGGAGGATCAGCATCTCTTTGGGGGCCTGAATACCCAGGCTCACATTTCCACCGGAGTCCACAGAGAGAACCGTGATACTGATATCCCCGCCAATCGTCAAAGATTCACCCGCTTTTCGGCCTAGAATCAGCATAGGGTGCCCGCCTTTCCCCCCTGGAACTCCGCCAGACGATGCCGCATGTGGTAGGCATCCGATTCCAGGATGACCTGAATGGCCCGGCGGCTGTCCGGATTGACTACAACAGGGCATTTGAAGTTCAGAGTGCTCTCCTGCACAGGCTCCCGGACAACGCAGAGGACATAATAGCACAGGGCATGGCTGTCCTTGACCTCCATCTCACGCAATTCCTCAGAAGAGAGCAGCGGCTGATAGCTGGGATGCAGAGAAAAGGGATTCATGGCGATAAAGGCCAGGGAGGGGGTGGCGGCACTCTGCAAGCAGAGCATATTCCCGTCACTGCCGGCGAAGGGGAGCAGCAGAAAGGAGCGCTCCTCCTCAAACCCAAACAGGCCGTTGGGAAAGGTGATCACCTCGTCCGGAGGGACCTCCACGGTACCAAAGTATTTCGTTTCAAACTTCAAGGGGCTGCCTCCGTTCAGGCCTTTGTATCCAGCGGCTCATAGTTGGGGTCGGCGGAAGGGGGGACATAGAGCGGGCCGCCGATGTATTTGATGACCACATCCGGCTGCTGTGTCACTTTGAACTCAATGTCGCCGGGGACAAAGGTGAACTGCATCTGGTTCATGCGCCAGTCGAAGTTGAGCTTATCCATCTCATAGCGGATGCTCATTTCCCCGCCGGTCCAGGAGATATCGGGGCCCACCTCCGGGAGAAACTGGATGCCAAGCTGAGCGGGCTGGTCCACGGTTTTTTGCTGTGCCAACTGGGGGATCACATCCTGGTCAATTTTGGCCTCCATCATCATGCGGCCCTCCTGCGCCAGGACGGCGGTAGCCTCGTATGCCGCACGCTGTCCCTGGGCTGCCCCCTGCTGGATGCTCTGGGCGGTGGTGGGGACGATAGAACTGCGCGCCTCAAAGGTATCAATGTTGACCCGAATGGGCTGGCTGCGGATCTGGAGCCCGCGTCGGTCGCGGGAGACCTCCATCTGGGCGGTGCCCCGGGCATACTCCAGATGTGCATTGGTCGTTTTCATCTGGATTTCAATTGGGATAGTCTGAATTTCAATCAAGGGACGCATTGGGACGTGCTCCTTTCCGTACAAAGGATAGAAATCACTTCATATAGTCCATCAGGGACTGAGGAATCACATTGGTGCCCACTTGAAGGGCGGCATTGTAACAGGTTTGGGCCCATACAAGCTCCAGAATGGCGTCCGCCGGGTCGATGTCCTCCAGGTTGCTGCGCTCCACATTGAGGGCATCGTAGGTGTTTTCCAACTGGGTTCCGTTTTTGTCCAGGAAATTGGCCTCAGTATCCAGGGTGGTCCACTTCTCCCCCATGGCTTCGCGGGAGGCATCCAGCTTCTTGAGCAACTCCTCCGCTTCGGAGCGGCTTCCAACATTCCATGTCTGAGTCTCATGGTCATAGCCCTCAAAAATATCGGCCAGCCGGAGCATGATAGAGGCAAGGTTCTTGGGATCGCCGTCCGCGTCCACGCCGTAGCCCATGATACCGATACCGGAGATGGCGGAGTCAAAGGCTGTGGAGGGGATCACCTCGCCGTTCCCGTCCAGCTTGAAGCCCAGTCCGATATCCACGTACTGGTGTTCCTCATTCCACATATCCAAGACTTCTTTGTTGGTCATGTCCTTACCGTTTGCGTCCTTAATTGGCTGTCCCTTATCGTCCAAGTAAATATCATCCAGGGTATCCGGATTGTCGATCTCGACGCCGCGGTAGGTGACAAAGCCCTTATCGTTGATAGCAAAGGGGGCGTTCAGGGAGTCCGCCCCGGCGAACACAAAATTATTGCCGTATTTGCCGTTCATGGCCTGAATAATGGCCTCGGCGCCCTCTCGTATGATCTGCCCCTGTGTATTCAGGGTGCTGAGGTTGGTATCATTCAGGCCGCTGAGGGCGGGGACGCGGCCGGTGTCCTGGACCAGACCGTCATAACCGTCCAGCACGCTCTCCAGAGTGCTCCACGCCGTCTCGTACTTATGCAGGACGGTGTCGTTGTTGGAATACTGCGCATTGGTGGCGTTGAGGGAACTGTGAATTTTGAAGGCCCGGGTGGCCGCGGCGGGATTCGACGCATAGGAGCTGAACTGCCGCTGGGTCATCAGCTTGGTCATGGCGGAGTTCAGGGAGTTGGTGGACTTCATGAGATTGGAGCGGTACATCCGCAGGGAGCTGTTAGTTGTAATACGAATCATAATCAATACCTCTTATTGTTCCCGTTCCAGACCTTAGACAACCATGCCGTTGATCAGGGAATCCAGAGCCTCTTCCAATACTGTCATCAGCCGGCAGGCGGCGGTATACGCCTTCTGATAGACCATCAGATTCGTGGCCTCGTCATTCAGATCCACACCGGATACGCTGTCCCGGTCGGTGTAGACGGTGTTATTTACGGTGAGATAGTTGTTCAGCTTGGCAGTAGTACCCATCTGATCCTCTGCCAGGGTGGACTGGGTGCGGAGCAGCCAATCCTCGAACGACATGGAAACGGAGGAGCCCACGGCACCCTGGCGAATATCACTCGGATCAATCCGGTGCTCTTTGGAGAATACCTCGAGGAATCTGGCCAGGTTGGAGCGGTCGTCGGAGGGGGCGTTGGGGTCGGTGGAGGAGAGCATGTGCACCTTGCCCTCCGCCCAGTCCTTTGAGATGGCAATGTTACCGGCGGTGATCTTATCACCTGGATTATCCCGGTTCATAAAGAGATCCCCGGCCCCAGTGACGCCCTGGGCCTGGTTCAGCGCGTTCATCTGCTCGGCAAACTCATTTGCCAGGCTGTCCAGAGCCATCTGGTAGTAGGGGATACCCCGCTTAACGGTGGCGTCCTTATCGTTGTTGATCTCGGCTTGGGTGGAGTATTCGCCCTTCTCTGTCAGCATTTCCCGCAGGGACTGGAGGGAACCATACAGGTCGGTATCCTTGAGTGTGTCAAAAGCGCCGGCATTGGGGTTTTGTTTTACGCCATCCATGTCTTTCAAGGCGTCCAGCCGAACTGTATACCCGTCCTGCTCGTCCCCAGTGGAAACCTTGGTGGCAAATTCTCCATCAATGAGTTTGTTCTTATCCCCGGTGGCCAGCTTGACAGTGAGCTTCTCCACCATGAGACCGCCGCCCACATCCTCCATGGAATAGGTGACGTCAATTTTCATGTGCTGACTCAGGGTATCCAGCAGCAGGTTGCGCTGGTCCCGCAGCTCCAGGCCCTCGTCTCCACGGATATCGGAATTGCGGATGGCCACGTTCAGCTCCTGAATCTGGGAGAGGATGCTGTTGATCTCATCCACATCCTGCTTGAGGTAGCCCTCAAAGGTGGTTTTCAGCTCGGCCAGATCCTTGGCGGCGCTGTTGAACAGGTCGCACAGGGTGTCGGCGGACTGGCGGATCAGAGAGTCATAGCCCTCAATGCCGTTGGTGTTGGCCTTGTTGATCAGGTCGCGCAGATCGTTGAGTTGGTTGAGGATCAGGCCGTCATCCTGCTCGCCGTCGCCCTTGCCCACCTCGTCCAGGATTCCGGCCAGCTTCTCCAGGCCGGCGAGCCATGAATCCGCCGAGCCCACATCGGCCTGGGACTTCCGGTAGGAGATGTCCAGTCCCGGGTCCCGGAGCTGGGAGACGCCGTTTACCAGTACGCCCTGCCCCACCCGCACGTTGTACTGGGAGTGGTAGCGGTCTGAACCGCCGGAGATCAGACTGACCTGGTCCAGGCGCTGGCGGGTGTAGCCGTTGGTATTGATGTTGGTGATGTTGTTGCCGGTCACGTCCAAGCCCTTCTGGGCGGCGTAGATACCCAGCTTTACTGTAGTAAGAGAGCCGAATGTACTGCTCATGCTGTTACCTCCTATGCTCTGAAGTCCGTTTTCATGCCGGTGGGGCGGGCCGGGGATGCCTGGTAGTGAGATTCTGCATCCGGCTCCACCCCCCGCCGGGCCAATTCTCCATCCACCCGGCGGAGCTCCAGCTCGGTCAAAGTACGGGCGGAGCCCTGTGCGGCCTGAAGGACGGCGTAGCCCTTCAGTACCTGCTCCACCATGCGGCTGGTCTCCGCCCGGTATTCCGGCGGGCAGTGGGAGGGCATGTCACGCAGGGAAATGCCGGTCAGGCCGAGTCCGGTCAAAAGGGTCTCCCGTTTCTGCTCGCAGCCCCGCAGGGCAAGCGTGAGGGCCTGCTCCCGCTTCATGGCTTCGTTCAACTCGTCCAGAGCGTGCCCCTGCACCGCGTCAATCTTTTGCTGCTCCACATGGCTGATCTGGTCAAAGAGCTGACACAACTCAGAAAGCAGCGCCAGGTAATCGCTGTATTCCACCTCAGTCCGCCTCCTTCTGGAGCAGCATGCGGGCTGCAATTTCCTGGGGGTCGGGCTGGTAACGCCCCTCCCGGATTTGGGCTTGCAGGGACTCAATTTCTCGGCAGGTAGGCCGGATTCGGATTTCCTGTGAAATACGCCCGACAAGCTCTTTCATGCGCGTTTCCTCCCCGCTTGGCTGTATACTGAGCTGGAACTGGTCGTAGACCTGGCGCTCTGCTTGGGGGCGGGAGGTGCTGTGGGCTGCACCGGCCTGGGGGGAACGGCCTGCCCCTGGAACAGATACCCGGGGGATGGAATATTCAGAGAACATGAGATGGCCTCCTCAAGATAGCTGAACGGGAACGAATGAAACAAAGACTGGAAAATCTACTAGTTCTATCGTCACAGATAAAAAAAAGATAAGAACAAATTGGAGGAATACAGGAAATCTTTTTCTCAGTTTGCAGGTATGGGTGTAATAAGGAGGACGGGCCCATTTGGGCCCGCCCTCCTTGGGGCTGGCGTTATTTTGACTCTGGGGCTGGCGAAGAGTCGGTCTCCAAGGAATCTCGAAGCTGGAAATGGGAGGTCAGTGATTTAAGAATCTGAGACTGGTCGGAAAGCTCCTGACTGGCAGCGGCGCTCTCTTCCGCAGAGGCGGAGTTGGTCTGCACAACGCTGGAGATTTGCTCCACGCCCACGTTGATCTGCTCAAGGGCGTCCGCCTGCTGTTCAGAGGCGTCAGAAATCTGGTGGATCGTAGCCGTGATGTCCTGGGCACGGCCCACCACATTTTCCAGATAGGAGGCGGTCTCATTCATACTGGAGGTACCCCTCTGAATGGCGGACAGGGAACGCTGAATCAGGGCGGCGGTATTCTTTGAGGCGTCGGAGGACTTCTGCGCAAGGCTGCGCACCTCCTCAGCCACAACAGCAAATCCCTTCCCGGCGGCCCCGGCCCGCGCGGCCTCCACTGCTGCGTTCAATGCGAGAATATTCGTCTGGAACGCAATATCCTCAATGGTCTTGATGATCTTTCCAATCTCGTTGGAGCTGCTTTGAATGTCCTGCATGGCGGACAGCGTTTCCTGCATTTTCTGATTGCTCTCTGCAATCTCCTGGCTGACCATGGCGGCCTTATCACTGGCATCACGGGCGTGCTCCGCGCTCTTTTGAACATGGTTCAGAATATCCGAGGTAGTGGCAGCCAGCTCCTCAACCGCAGAGGCCTGTTCAGTGGCCCCCTGGGCAAGCGCCTGTGCTCCGCTGGCAACCTGTTCCGACCCGGAGGAGACGTGATCCGCCGCATTGTTGATCTGGCTGAGGGTGTCGCTGAGGGTATAGTTGATGCGGCGAATGGAAAGCAGAATTTGGTTGTAGTCCCCAATATAGCGCTCACGATCCTTCGAGCGGATACGGAAGTTTCCGTCACTCATCTCATTCAGCAGATAACTGATATCCTGAATGATCGCCCGCAGGTTTTCCGTCATAGCCTGGAAGGACTGGGCGAGCTGCCCGATTTCATCCTGAGAGCGGATGTCCAGGTGTACGTCCAGGTTACCGGAGGCGATCTCGTCAGCAGCGGACACCACAGCACGGATAGGAACCAGCATTTTCCGGAGGACGGCGGTCACAACCAGAAGAAGCACCAGCAGCGATGCCACCGACAAAATAAGCAGCAGGCGTGTGGTCCGGGTGACGGAGGACAGGGCGTCCGAGGTATACACACCGGTCATGGACCACCAGGTTTCACCGCCCACCTGCAAGGGGCTGTAGAAGCAGGAGACCTGGTCGCCGTCCTCGCGGGTCTTGCGCATATTGAACGCATCCCCCTGGGCCATGGCGGCCTGAATGGCCTCCAGCTCGTCGGCCTGGGGTGTAAACTCCACCATGTTGTGTCCCACATCGTCCAGTGTTTCGCTGTCCCATATGATGGTTCCATCACCGCTGTAAAGGGTAGACCACATGGAGGTGTAATTGTTGTCGGAAATCTGGAGGGAAGAGAAGGAACTGAGGTCGATGACGGAGATGACCACACCAATCACAGAACCGTTGTAAACAATTGGAGTGCCGTAGGCGATAAGCAGCAGATCTCCATCCCGATAGGGGGCGGAAATGTAAATCCGGTTTTCCTGGGCGGGGACCCGGTAGGAGTCCTCTTTGGCATATTCCTCGTAGGAGGCATAGGCATCAACCTCGGCATCGGCCGAGGACATGTCGATATAAAACCCATAGTGCCGGAGGTTGCTCTGGAACTGATTGGGCTCAAACATGACGCCGATGCCCTCCAGCTCGGGGTTGTTTTTGACCGCGTTCCGGGCCGTCTCCACAATAAACTGCTCCATATCGTATGCGTTGGAGGTCAGAGACAGGCCCGGATAAAGGGTGCTCTGCTGCATGGCAGCGGCGTCCCCGGGAGCGCCATTTGGTTTGGCGTAAATGCGGCCGATGTATTCCTGGATACCCCGGGCCGTATCATCCACAACCCCAAAGCTGTCCTGGATCTCTGTGCCGGTTGTCCTCGCCAGGGCGGACAGCTCGCCTGCAATGCCCTTCTGTATGCTGGTGCTGGTAGTGGAGATCGTCACTCCGATCAGAAGTGCAAAGATGACGGCCAGGACGGCCCCGATGATGACCGCCAGCTTAGAAGTCAGTTTCAGTTTCCCAAACAACATCGATTCCCCCGTTCGGTATCATTGCAAAATGCCGCGTTATGGGCGTGATACCAAGTATTTGTATGTTTATCTCAAACCGGCGGCAGCGTCTGCCGCTTTGCCGGGAAGTTCCTCTCTGTCAAACACACAGTCAACGATTGTATGTAATCGTTTTCTGATGTTTATATCGGACGGATAAACAAAAAATTAAGGGGAAAAACGACAAAAACCTATGGGAAGTGCGGAATTTGGCTTTGATAGAGCCTGTTCCGATGTGGCTGGGCATTTTGGAAGGTTCCCAGCCAGTTGAGGTTGAGGGGAATGGGGGTAAGGAAGGAATCTGGTCGGACGGCCTCCCCGTGGAAATCGCTGCCCCCCGTGATATGGAGGCCGTATTTGTCTGCAAGACGCAGATAGGCGGCGGTCTGTTCTGTGGAATGCCGGGGATAAAAGCACTCAATCCCATCCAGCCCCGCGTCCTTCAGTGCACGGAGGATTTCCTCCAGGCGCCCGTGGGAGCAGCCGAGCTGGCAGGGATGGGCCAGAACCGCCTTTCCGCCCGCGTCATGGATGGCCGCGATGCATTCCGGGGCGCCGGCCTTCCACCGCTCAATGCGCTGGTATTCGTCCGTGTCCAGATAGCGGTCGAAGGCCTCCCGGAGGGAGGAGACATACCCGCGCCGGAGCATCACCCGGGCGAAGTGGGGGCGGGCGACCACTCCGCCGCCGGCGAGGGCCTCCACCTCCTCCAGCGGCACGTCCAGCCCCTTCCCGCGGAGAAACGCGGCGATGCGGTATTTCCGCTCCTCCCGGCTGGCGCGGAGCCTGCGGCAGAGCTCCGCCAGGGCGGGACAGTCGGGGCCCAGATTGAGGCCGAGTATGTGCATGTGACGGTCCTCCCGGGCCCCCAGCTCCACCCCGCGGAGCACCGTCAATCCGCAGGCTTGTCCCGCCCGGACGGCCTCCTCCGCGCCGTCCATGGTGTCGTGATCGGTGACCGCCAGAATCTGGATTCCGGCCGCCAGGGCCTTGGCGGCCAGTTGGGACGGGGTATACTGCCCGTCTGACGCGGTGGTATGGGTATGCAGATCCGCGGGACAGGTCATAAAAACCGCCTCCTCAATTCTTCACCGCCACAACGCGGATGACGGGGGGATCGTCGTTGCCGTAGG
>NZ_CAXSQB010000049.1:0-26961 GCF_964239415.1 Clostridium sp. ATCC BAA-442
GGCGAAGGGGAGGGCCAGAAGGGAGGAGAGCAGGACCACGGCCAGATAGTGTACAAGACAGTTGTCCACCAGCAGGCCGGTGAGGCCCACCACCCCGGCGCCGCCCCGGATGAGGACGATGCACCAGGGGTGGAGGACATACACCGCCGCCGCCCAGCCCCGGAGGGCGGGAGCGGACGGGAGGGACAGGCGCTGGAGCCACCGCAGGAGGAACCCGACGCACAGGGGGAGGGAGAGGTAGAGGGCGTCAAAGCGGGCCAGGGCGAGGCGCTGCACCAGCAGGCCTTCCGCCGTCAGTAGCGCCAGGGAGAGGAGCAGTCCGGCCCCGTACCAAGCCGCGCTCCGGCGGGCAGGCCTCAGGGCCAGCCAGCCCCCCAGCAGCAGAAAGACAGGGGGGAAGAACAGGCCGTTGCGTGTGTAGTCGAAGAGGAGGAACAGGGCCTCGTACCCGGCCCGGAGGGGCGGCAGGGCGGCGGTGAGGCCGAAATAGCTGTCCCCCAGCAGCCCGGCGGCATAGAGCAGAAGGGCGGGAAGCCACGCCCAGCGGGGCCCCAGGATGCGCAGAAGGCCGTACACCAGGCAGGCCCCCAGCACCAGGGCGGGGAAGTACCACAGGTGGTAAAAGGTGCCGTTGAAGAGCACATCTCGCAGCAGGGCGAAGCCGCTCTCCTCCAGGGTGTGGTTGTAGAGGTTCAGGGGGAGGTAGAGCAGGACCGCGGCCCCGTAAAGCAGCAGCAGCTTTTTGACAAAGGGGATCAGGGCGGCCCGCCCCTCCCGGAGCAGACGGGGCACCAGGAACCAGCCGGACACCGAGAAGAAAAAGGGGACGGCGATGCGGGCCAAAATGTCGGTCAAAAGGTAGTTGGCCTCCCCGTTCAGGGAGAGCAGAGGGCCGGTATGGATGGCGATGACCAGCAGGGCGGCGGGGACGCGGAAGCGGTCAAAGCCGCCGAGCGACTCGGTTTTCATCCCGCATCCCTCCACAGAGTGAGCACCACGCCGCCCTCGTTGGTGTCACAGCGCTGGCAGGGGACGTCGGCGGGCAGGGTGAGGGTGTCCGCCGCCCAGACGGGCAGGTAGTAAAGCTCAAACAGACGCCCCAGCCCCCGGAAACGAAGAGGTTCCCCTCCCAGCGGGAAGTCGTGAAGCCACTCCAGATATTCCTCCAGTACCAGATGACGCTCCTCCATCAGCTTGGCGTGGGGCCAGCCCACGTACCGGAAGTGCCACGGCTCGTATCCGATGCCGGTAACATCCTCCTTCCCCTTGGGGTAGCGGAGGACAAAGCCAAAGTCGGCGGCCCGGCGGCGCAGCGCCCCGCAGGGGCCGGAGTCGGGGAAGGCGGGGCAGAGGAAGTCCACCTCCGGCCTATTCTCGCCCAGATCAATGGCCAGCCCGGTCTGGTGCTCGCTGCACCCGGGGCGGGCCACATAGGTCTCGGTGAAGGCTTTGCCGTGCTCGGCCAGGGCGTCCTCCCAGATGGCCTGCTGCTCGGTTTGAGGGCGGTAGCCGCTGACCGGGACGATCGCGCCCACGCTTCCCACGGCGGCGAGAAGCTGATCCAACATCACTTTGGCTCGCTGGTGGAGACGCACCTCGGTTTGACCGGAGCGGACGGAGGCGAGGACCTCCGCGGAGGGCTCCTCCGGCAGGGGATGGGCGCGGTTGACCAGATACAGCGTACCTTTCATGCGTCCACCGCCAGTCCGATGAGACGGTCCAGCAGAGGGCCGAACTCCAGGCCTATGCTCCGCATCATGTTGGGGTAGCGGCTGTGAGCTGTGAAACCGGGGATGGTGTTTACCTCGTTAAAGACAATGCGCCCGTCCGGCGTGAGAAACAAATCCACCCGTGCAAAGCCGGAACACTCCAGCGCCCGGTAGATCAACTGGGCGGTCACCTGAATTTCTGTTTCCTTCTCCTGGGAAATTCGGGCGGGCATGTGTATGCTGGAGGTGATCAGGCCGTACTTCTCCGTGTAGTTGAAAAAGCCGCCGGAGAGCTCGATCTCGTCCACATGTCCCACCGTCAGAACCTCATTGCCCAGTACGGCGCAGCCCACCTCAAAGCCGGGCACGGCCTCCTCAATGACCACCTTGCTATCGTGGGCCAGGGCGGCGGTGACGGCTTCGGCCAACACGCCGGGCTCCTCCACCTTGGTGATGCCAAAAGAGGAACCCGCCCGTGCGGGCTTGACAAACAGGGGATAGGTCAGGCTGGCAGTGCGCTCCGGCAGGGTGTCCAGCCCTTCTCCGGCGCGAAAGAGGATGGAAGGGGGCACCGCTACACCGGCGGCCTGGACCAAGCGGTGGGCCACGTCCTTGTCCATGCATAGGGCGGAGGCGAGCACCCCGCAGCCCACTACGGGGATACCTGCCAGCTCCAGCAGGCCCTGCACCGTGCCGTCCTCCCCGTTTTTGCCATGGAGTACCGGAAAGGCGGCGTCCAGATAGCGGGTGGAGGGCCCAGCGGGGGCGATGAGCAGCAGGCCGTGGACGCCGCGGTCGGGGGAGATCACCGCCGGGACGGTATGGCGGGCGTCGGTGTGCCAAGTGTCGTCCAGCAGGGCGTCCACCGGCCCCTGGTAGAGCAGCCAGCGCCCATCCCGTGTGATGCCCAGGAGGACGGGCTCGTACCTGTCCCGGTCCAGATGAGTGAGTACCGCGTGGGCGGACTGGAGGGAGATCTCATATTCGGTGGAAGAGCCGCCGAACAGGACGGCCAATGTGATTTTTTTCATGGGGGAACACCTCCGTCAGAATGGGCTCTCGCCTGTTCTTTTATTATAGAGGGAGTATATCAGGCGTTTCTGACTTCCAACCGACCAAAGGCTTACAATCCTCTGAACCAAATCTTAAAAAAAGCAGTCAAAAAGCGGTATGGTCTCAGACCATACCGCTTTTTGTCATTTTGTGGCTCGCTTTACACCGTTGCCGATGTCTTTGGCGGCGTCGCCAACGCCGTCGACGATGTCGCGGGCTGCATCGCCCACACCGCGGGTTACGTCCTTGGCGGCATCCCCGGCATCCCGGGCCGCGTCACGGGCGGTCGAGCCGCCGTCCTTCGGGTGTTCGGTACCCTCCGGGGCGGGCGTGGTGGTATTGGGGGCTGCGGGGGTGTTCTCCGGCATGGTGCTGGGCTGGGAGGTGACAACCGGCGAGGGAGTCGGAGTCACATCAGGGGCTTTATCGCGGGTACAAGCGGTCAGCGGCAGAGCCAGAGCGAGCCCGATGCCGAGCAGAGTCCATGTGCGTTTCATGTGTGTTCCTCCTGTTCCTTCCAATGGATTTCGTTCAGATGGATTCACCCAGCACCTAGTATACGTTATTCCACGCTGATTACACGCGGGAAGAAGTGTCAGAGAAAAAAGGGTTGCAATTTCCAGAAAGATCTGCTAATATAATAATAACAGTAATAGTTACTGTTTATAATGTGCCGAGAAAAGAGGTGGCTCATGAACGGCAAGCGCTATTCCCGGCAGCGGGAATTGATCTATGAGGCTTTGCGGCAGACAGAACAGCACCCCACGGCGGAGATGATTTATCAGTGGCTGAAGCCGGCCAATCCCAGCCTGAGCCTGGGAACCGTTTACCGGAATCTAAACCTTTTGGCAGATGAAGGTGCAATCCGCCGGATGGCATTTCCGGTGGAGCGCTATGACGCAAAGACAATACCCCACCCTCATTTCTGCTGTGACCAGTGCGGGGCGGTTTACGACCTGCACCTTCCCTACGATGCGGAGCTGGACCGGCAGGCACTGCTGGCCAGCGGGCACGATGTCACGGGCCATGAGGTGGTTTTTCACGGAATTTGCACAAAGTGCAAACAACTTCATTGATCTTTTCTTAAAATATGATAAGATGTGACCATCAAAATTAGAAAGGAAGGTTGTTCCAATGGAATTCAAGCTGTATCGCTGTGCCCACTGCGGCAATGTCATTTTCAAGGTGGTCGACAAGGGTGTTCCTGTCATGTGCTGCGGCCAGAAAATGGAGGAGTTCGTCCCCAACACCACCGATGGTGCTATGGAGAAGCATGTCCCTGCGGTGGAAAAGACTGCCCATGGCAGCGGCTATTCCGTCAGCGTGAAGGTGGGCAGTGTGGAGCACCCCATGCTCCCCGAGCACTACATCTCCATGATCGCGGCGGTGGATGGGGACACCGTCACCATGAAGTTCCCCAAGCCCGGCGAAAAGCCTGAGCTGAAGACCTTCTGCCACAGTGAGAAAGTGGAGGCGTACGAGATCTGCAACCTCCACGGCTTCTGGAAGGGCGAGGGCTGAGAGGGCCCGTATTTCACTCAAAATCTGATTTAGAAAGGAAGGCTGAGCATTATGGAGCTGAAGGGAAGCAAGACGGAGGCCAATCTGTGGAAGGCGTTTGCGGGGGAGAGCATGGCCCGCAATAAGTATACTTATTTTGCCAGCAAGGCCAAGAAAGAGGGCTTCGAGCAGATCGCGGCCATCTTTGAGGAGACCGCCGGCAATGAGAAGGAGCATGCCAAGCTGTGGTTCAAGGAGCTGGGCGGCATCGGCGATACCGCTGCCAACCTGAAGGCTGCGGCGGCGGGTGAGAACGAAGAGTGGACCCAGATGTATAAGGAGATGGCCGAAACCGCCCGCGAGGAGGGCTTTGAGAAGCTGGCTTTCCTGTTTGACGGCGTCGGCAAGATCGAGAAGGAGCATGAGGAGCGCTACCTGACCCTTTTGAAGAACCTGGAGGAGGGTGTGGTCTTTAAGCGCGGTGACGAGTATGTCTGGAAGTGCCGCAACTGCGGCCACATCCACTTCGGCAAAACCGCTCCTGAGGTCTGCCCCATCTGTGCCCATCCCCAGGCCTATTTCGAGATCCGCAGCATCAATTACTAAGAAGAGACGTACGACAAGCGCTGTATAAAGCGGGTCCGACCTGACGGTCGGGCCCGCTTTGGCCGTCAAAAACCTTATTTTAACAGATAGACTGCCCCGCCGGAGACCCGGCGGGGCAGTGTGCTTTTACTTTAGCAGGCGGATCCACTCGCTGTTGTAGAGCTCACGGATTTCAGGGGAGAGACAGGCAAAGCTCTCCGTCTTGGCATATACGTCGTCGGTAGGGTAGGCATAGGGATCGTTGGCGGTCTCAGGGTCCAGCTCCTCACGGACACTCAGCAGAGGGGAGGAGTACCAGATCTCCTCACAGTTCTTGAGGCCGGCCTGAGTGGAGCACATGAAGTTAATGAACTTCTCGGCGTTCTCCTTGTTCTCCGCGCCCTTGGGGATGCACATGGCATCCACGTAGAGATTGGTGCCCTCCCGTGGCAGGGCAAAGGCCAGGTCAGGGTTGTTCTCCTGCATGGTAAGAAAATCGCCGTAATAGTAGGCGCCGATGAGGGCGTTTTCACCCTCCAGCTTGTCGAAAATCTCGTCCATGACGTAGGACTGCACCAGGGGCTTCTGCTCTACCAGAAGGTTGGTGGCCTCCTTGACCTGGGCGGGATCCTCAGTGTTATAGGAGTAGCCCAGCTTCTTGAGGGCAATGCCAATGGCGTCGCGGGAGTTGTTGAACATCAGAATGTCGCCGGAGAGCTCCTCATCCCACAGAATGTCCCAGGTTTCCACATCCTTCTCCGCAGGGTCAATGTAGGCGCTGTTATAGATCACGCCCAGCAGGCCCCACATGTAGGGGACGGAGTAGAGGTTCTCCGGGTCGTACTCCGGGTTTTTCAGATTGGGGTCGATGTCGGCAAAGTTGGGAATATTGTCAAAGTTCAGCGGCTCCAGCATGTCCTCCTCGATGAGCTGACCGATCATATAGTCTGAGGGGATGATGACGTCGTAGCCGCCGGCACCGCCGGCCAGCTTGCCGTAGAGCGCCTCATTGGACTCAAATGTCTGATAATTGACCTTGATACCAGTCTCCGCCTCGAAATCCTCCAGAACGGACATATCAATGTACTCGCCCCAGTTGTAGACGTTGACCACGCCGGCAGTGCCGGTGTTGCCGCTGGAACTCTCGCCGCCCGGTGTCTCGGCTGTGCCGGAAGGCGATCCGCCGGTACAGCCGCTCAGGGCCGCCGTGCTGAGGGTTGCCAGTGCCAGTACAAGTGCAATTTGCTTTTTCAATTCCTTTCGTTTGCCCCTTTCAAAAAATAATATTATATCAAGGCGGGCTGCCTTTGATATCCGTCAGTTCCCATGAACCATGCGGCGCTTGTCCTGCCGGGTCTGGCGTACATTGACGATGACCAGTAGGGTGACCACCACCACGAAGAGCAGGGTGGACAGGGCGTTGATCTCCGGGCTGACCCGCTTCTTGGCCATGGAATAGATGACCATGGACAGGGTGGAGAAGGTGGAGCCGGCGGTGAAGTAGCTGATCACGAAATCGTCGATGGACATAGTGAAGGCGATGAGCAGGCCGTTGATCACGCCGGGCATGATCTCAGGCAGGATCACCTTTCGGAAAGCCAGAAAGCCGGGAGCGCCCAGATCCTGGGCCGCCTCATAGATATTGGGGTCAAGCTGCTGGAGCTTGGGCATGACGCAGAGGATGACGTGGGGAATGTCGAAGGTCAGGTGGGCGATGAGCAGGGTGACAAAGCCCAGGTTCCACTTGATGCCCAAGGCAGCTCCCAGTGTGCCGTTAAAGACGTTGACCGCCAGTACAAAGAACAGCATCATGGACACGCCGGTGATGATGTCCGCGTTGGTCAGGGGGATGTTGTTGATGGTGGTGACCACCGTGCGGCTGCGGCGGCGGAAGTTGGTGAAGCCGATGGCGGCTGCCGTGCCAATGATGGTGGAGATCACTGCAGCCAGAATGGAAACCGCCAGTGTGACCCACAGGGCGTCCAGGATCATGGAGTTCTGGAACAACTCCTTGTACCAATCCAGGGTGAAGCCGGACCACACCGACCGGCTCTTGGACGCGTTGAAGGAGAACACGATGAGCACGAAGATGGGCAGGTAGAGGAACAAAAAGACCAGCAGCATAAAGAAGCGGCTGCCGATGCGCCGGGACTGTTTCACAGGAACGACACCCCCTCTTCTCCCTCGCCAAAGCGGTTCATAATGGCCATGCAGACCAGGACGATGACCATCATTACCAGGGCGATGGCGGAACCCAGCCACGGGTTATAGGTGGTCCCCATGAACTGCATCTCAATGAGGTCGCCCAGCAGCAGGCTCTTGCCGCCGCCCAGCAGACGGGAGATGACAAAGGTGGACACCGAGGGAATGAACACCATGGTCACGCCGGAGAGCACGCCGGGCAGGGAGAGGGGGAAGGTCACCCGGCGAAAGACCGTGAAGGAGTTGGCGCCCAGATCCTGGGCGGCCTCGATCACCTTGGGGTCGATTTTCTCCAGAACGGAGAGGATGGGCAGAATCATGAAAGGCAGGAAGTTGTAGACCATGCCCAGCACGACGGCCCCCTGGGTGTTGATCATCTGGAAGGGGCCGATACCAAACAGGCCCAGAAAGCTGTTGATCAGCCCCCGCTTCTCCAGCAGGAACATCCAGGAGTAGGTGCGCAGCAGGAAGTTCATCCACATGGGCAGCATGATGAGCATCATGGCCACCCGGCGCACCGCAGGACTCTCCTGGGCCAGCCAGTAGGACAGGGGATAGCCGATGAGCAGACAGATGAACGTGGCAATGATGGCCAGTAAAAAGGAGCGCCCGAACACGCCGGTATACTGGGCCATGGTAGAGAAGTTCTCCAGCGTGAAGCCGCCGGCCTGGCTCGTGAAGGCGTAAAAGACGATGATCAGCAGGGGAGCCACCACAAAGATGGCCATCCAGATGACATAGGGAACGGCAATGCCCTTACTCTTCATCCTCGTTTCCCTCCTCCGGGCCCTCATTCAGCTCGTCATACTCCGAGCTGTAGGAGCTGTAGTCGCCGAACATACCGGAGTAGCGGCTCTTCTTCATGATGTGGAAGCCGTCGGGGTCGATCTTCACCCCAATCCTGGCCCCCACTGGGGAGAAGTCGGTGGTCTGGATGAGCCACTTGAAGCCCTTGAAGTCCACGATGATGTCGTAATGCATCCCCTTGAAGGTGACCTCGGTGACAGTGCCGGTGAGCTGGCCCTGCTCCACGGGGACAATGTCGATGTCCTCCGGGCGGATGACCACATCCACAGGCTCGTTGGGCTGGAAACCGCCGTCCAGACAGGGGAATTTCTTGCCGTACATCCCAACCACCCTGTCCTCATGCATGATGCCGTCGATGATGTTGGACTCGCCGATGAAGTCAGCCACAAAGGCGTTTTTGGGCTCGTTATAGATATCCTGGGGGGTACCGATCTGCTGGATACGCCCTTCATTCATGACCACGACCGTGTCGCTCATGGTGAGGGCCTCCTCCTGGTCGTGGGTGACATAGACAAAGGTGATGCCTACCTGCTGCTGGATGCGCTTGAGTTCGATCTGCATATCCTTACGCAGCTTGAGATCCAGCGCACCCAGCGGTTCGTCCAGCAGGAGTACCTGGGGGCGGTTGACAATGGCACGGGCGATGGCAACCCGCTGCTGCTGGCCGCCGGAGAGGGAATTGACCGAACGCTTGCCGTACCCGGCCAGGTTGACCAGGGCCAGGGCCTCTTCCACCCGCTCCCGCAGCTCCGCCTCGGGCACTTTGCTGATGCGCAGACCGAAGGCCACGTTTTCAAAGATGTTCATGTGGGTGAACAGGGCATACTTTTGAAAGACGGTATTGACCTTCCTCTTATGAGGAGGAACGTCATTAATCCTCACGCCGTCAAAAAACACGTCGCCAGAGGTCGGCTTCTGAAAGCCGCCGATGATACGGAGCGTCGTGGTTTTGCCGCACCCGGAGGGACCGAGCAGCGTGAGGAATTCCTTGTCGTTGATATAAAGGTTGATATGGTCCAGAATGACGTCGTCGTCAAATTTCATGAAGCAATCCGACAGGCGGATCAGTTCCTTGGACATGTATCCTCCCCCATTTCTAAAAGGTAGTAAAGGGCGCACCCAAACCGGCGGTTGGGTACGCCCTAATGACGAAACAAATCATATATGTTCTTGCGAAAAATGTCAATAATAAAACGAAATATTTTCAGGGATTTTATACCCGCTCCCCGGTGGGAAAGTATTCCGCCACGAAATCCACCTGCTCCACGGTGAACACGCGGCCCCGCAGGTACTCCAGCAGCCCGGCGTCGGTGGGAAAGGTGAAGGCCAGCTTATAGGAATAGAGGGCCTGGAAGGAACGGCCGTACTTCTTGTTGTCCCGCTCCCGGCCATACTTGCCGTCCCCCAGCAGAGGATGGCCGGCGGCGGCGAACTGGGCGCGGATCTGGTGGGTGCGGCCGGTGAGCAGCTCGCACTCTACCAGGGACAGTCCGCCCGCCGTCCGCAGAGTCTTATATAAGGTGGCGGCGCTCTTGCCGCCGGGGACGGGGCGGGAGAAGACCTTCACCTGGGCCCGGTCCTCATCCTTGAGTAGAAAGCCCTCCAGCTTCCCCTGGGATGGCTTCATGCGGCCGTGGACAATGGCCAGGTAGAACTTGGCGATCTCCCGGTCCCTGATCTTCTGGTTAAGGATGCGCAGGGTCTCGGCGTTCTTGGCGGCCATGACGATGCCGCCGGTGTTGCGGTCGATGCGGTTGCACAGGGCCGGAGTAAAGGAGTGCTCGTCCCGGGGGTTCCACTCCTTCTTTTGGTAGAGGTAGGCCTGGATATGGGTGATGAGGGTGCTCACCTTTTCGTGCTCGTCCGCGTGGCACAGCAGGCCAGGCCGTTTGTTGAGCAGCATCAGGTTTTCATCCTCATAGACGATGTCCAGGTGGGGCTTGAAGACGCTCAGAAAGGCGTTCTCCTCCCTGGGCTGCTCGAAGAACTCGTCGTTGATGTATAACTGGAGTATGTCCCCCAACTGGAGCCGCACATCCCGCTGGGAGCCCTTCCCATTGACCTTCACCCGCTTGAGGCGGATGTACTTCTGGGCCAGCGGCGCGGGGAGGAGGGGGAGGGTCTTGGCCAGCCAGCGGTCCAGCCGCTGTCCGGCGTCGTTTTTTCCGATGGTGAATTCTTTCATAGTCTGCCTCACAATTCATTTGCATCCATTATAACATAAGCGCACAACCGGGGAAAGAGGGGAAAGGGCTTGCGCAGCACGGTCAAGCTGTGGTATCATAAGAAGGAAATCCGCCGTAAAGTAGTACAGCCTGCCGGACTTTGAAAAAATGTGGGTTTCCACGAAAAAAATATTTGACATTGGCCGCGGGTTTCGTTATAATGTCTGCTGTGCCATTGTGTGAGGTGTACCATGCGACTGGATCTCCGTTCTATTCTTCATGTTCCCGGGGCTTCGCTCCCCTTCTCGTTTGCGTTGGATCTGTCCGGCCTGGACTTCTATGGAGAGCATCCGTTTGCCGGCCCGGTACAGGTGTCTGGTACAGTGCGAAATCAGGCGGATGCCCTCGTTCTGGAGGGGACGGCGGAGACTACGCTGGAGCTGGTGTGCGACCGTTGCCTCAAGCCCTTCTGCCGGGATATGCGCGTTCCGGTGGACAGCCTGCTGGCCGAGACTCTGGAGGACGAGGAAAACGACGAGATCCTGCTTCTGGATAACGGTACGGTGGATCTGGATGAGGTCTTTACCACCGCTTTGGTGCTGGCCATGGACTCCAAGCATGTGTGCTCCGAGGATTGCAAGGGGCTGTGCGCCACTTGCGGCGCGGATCTCAACGAGGGACCCTGCGGCTGCAAGCCTGAAATTGATCCACGTTTTGCTGCCCTCGCGCAGCTGTTGGATAAAGAGTCTGAGTAAGTTTTGCCCGGCCAGGGCATGAACCTAAGGAGGTGTCATAGATGGCAGTCCCTAAGAGTAAAGTGTCCAAGCAGCGCCGGAACAAGCGCCGTAGCTCCGTGTGGAAGCTGGAGACTCCCGGCGTTACCACCTGCCCCAAGTGCGGTGCGTTCCGTCTGCCCCACCGGATGTGCAAGAGTTGCATGAGCTACAACGGCCATGAGTTCGGCAAGGTGGAGGCTACCGCCGAGGCGAAGTAAATAGCCCGAAAAGAACGAGGGGAATCACCCCTCTTTCTTTTTGCCCGGAAATGGGGTAGAATAGAAGCGTGGAGCGCCCGGGAGCAGGGCAACAGAGAACTGCGCAGACCGAAAAACAGGCTGGACGCAGTCCAGCGGTATTTTCGGCGGAGCAGTGAGCAGTTGCCCGTCGCGGAGGGCGCGCAGCGTGACAGCGTCGCCGCAAGCTCCAGATCCTTCGCTTCGCCGCAGGCGGCAAAGCTCACTCCTTCCGCTGCGGCTCCTTTCCCCACCGAACCCGCGGCCGTCGCCGCTGGGCTTCGGCGGGGGCCCCGGAAGTGGGGGAGCGCACCGCGCCGTATGGCCGGGCGGCGGCCCCGGAGAATCGCAGCAGACCACAAGGGCCGCCCTTGCAATAAGACGTAGGGGCGGGTGCCCACACCCGCCCGCCGGGGCGGGGACTAGAGCATCTGCTTGAGCTCGTAGAGCAGGTTCATGGCCTCGATGGGGGTGAGCACGTTCACGTCCACATCCCGCAGGCGGGCGGCCGCCTGGGCCGCGCCCATGTCCAGCAGGGAGACCTGCTCCTCCGGCTGTGCGGCGGCCGGGGCGGGGGCGGCGGGTACGCCCGCCTCCAGCTCCTCCAGGATCTTCCTGGCCCGGCGGAGCACCGGCTCGGGCACTCCGGCCAGCTTGGCCACCTCGATGCCGTAGCTCTGGTCGGCGCCGCCCCGGACGATCTTGCGCAGGAAGAGGATGTCGTCCTTCTTCTTTTTGGCGGCGATGTTGTAGTTCTTCACCCCGGGGATCTGCCCCTCCAGGGCGGTCAGCTCGTGGTAGTGGGTGGCGAAGAGGGTCTTGGCCCCCAGGCGCTTCTTGTCCGCGCAGAACTCCAGCACTGCCCGGGCGATGGACATGCCGTCGTAGGTGGAGGTGCCCCGGCCGATCTCGTCCAGGATCAGCAGGCTCTTGGCGGTGGCGTTTTTCAGCAGCTCGGCCACCTCGGTCATCTCCACCATGAAGGTGGACTGCCCGGCGGAGAGGTCGTCGCTGGCGCCGATGCGGGTGAACACCCGGTCCACGATGCCGATGCGGGCGGAGCGGGCGGGGACGAAGGAGCCCATCTGGGCCATGAGCACAATGAGGGCCACCTGGCGCATGTAGGTGGACTTGCCCGCCATGTTGGGGCCGGTGATGATGGCCACCGTGTCGTCGCGGTTGTCCATGTGGGTGTCGTTGGGGACGAAAAGGGCGTGTTTGAGCATCTTCTCCACCACCGGGTGGCGGCCCTCGGTGATCTCGATGGCGTCGGAGAGATCCACCTCGGGGCGGCAGTAGCCCTGCTCGGCGGCCACGGCGGCGAAGGAGGAGAGCACATCCACCTGGGCCACGGCGGCGGCGGAGCGCTGAATCCGCCCCACCTGGGCGGCCGCCTGCTCCCGCAGGTCGCAGAACAGCTCAAACTCCAGGGCGGTGATGCGGTCCTGGGCGGAGAGGATCTCGTGCTCCAGCTCCTTGAGCTCCTGGGTGATGAACCGCTCGCAGTTGGTGAGGGTCTGCTTGCGGATGTAGGTGTCGGGCACCTGGTCGTAATAGGACTTGGACACCTCGATGTAGTAGCCGAAGACCTTGTTGTAGCCCACCTTCAGGCTCTTGATGCCGGTCTTCTCCTTCTCCCGGGCCTCGATGGAGGCCACCAGGCCCTTTCCGTTGGCCATAATGTCCCGCAGGCGGTCCACCTCCGGGTGGTAGCCCGCCCGGATGAAGCCGCCCTCCCGGACGGAGAAGGGGGGCTCGTCCACGATGGCCCGGCCGATGAGCTCCCGCAGCTCGGTGAGATCGTCCAGCTCCTCCCGCAGGGAGGCCAGCAGGGCGGAGGAGCAGCCGGCCAGCCGCTCCCGCAGGGCGGGCAGCCTGCCCAGGCCGTTTGCCAGGGCCACCAGATCCCGCCCGCCGGCGGTGCCGTAGACAATGCGGCCGATCAGCCGCTCCAGATCGGTGATCTCCCGCAGGGTGAGGGTCAGCTCCTCCCGGCCGATGGCGTCGCCCACCAGTTCCCCCACCGCCCCCAGGCGGGGGGGGGGGGGGCCCCCCCCCCCCCCCGCCGGGCCGATGAGGACATCGGCCCCTACGAAAAGAAAGGGGCGGGCGGCCGCAGAGCCACCCTCTGTCACTTTATTTTTTTGAGGAGCCCAAAACGTATGAGCCTGACGAAAATCAAATCCGTGGACGCCCACAGTCCGGCCCAGAGGGCGGGTGTCCGGCCGGGTGAGACGCTGACCCACATCAACGGACGCCCCATTGTGGATGTGCTGGACTATAAATTTTTTGCTTACGACCCCCGGCTGGAGCTGACCCTGGTAGGAGGGGACGGCCGCAGCCGCACCCTGCGGGTACGCAAGGCGGAGGGGGAGGAGCTGGGCCTCAATTTTGAGACCTATCTGATGGACAAGGCCCGCTCCTGCGCGAACCGGTGTATCTTCTGCTTTGTGGATCAGATGCCCCCCGGTATGCGGGAGACACTCTATTTCAAGGATGACGATGCCCGCCTGTCCTTCCTGATGGGGAACTATATCACCCTGACCAACCTGTCGGAGCGGGAGATTGCGCGCATCGCAGAGCTGCGCATCAGCCCCATCAACATCTCGGTTCATGCCACTGATCCGGCCCTGCGGGAGGCCATGCTCAAGCACCGGCGGGCGGGGGAGTGTCTGGCCATCATGGAGCGATTTGCTGCGGCGGGCATCACCATGAACTGCCAGATCGTGGCCTGCCCCGGCGTCAACGACGGCCCCGCCCTGGACCGCACCCTGCGGGAGCTGGGGGCACTCCACCCGGCGGTGGGCAGCGTGGCGGTGGTGCCGGTGGGGGTGACCCGATTCCGGGAGGGCCTGTATCGGATCGACCCGTACACTCCGGCCCAGGCCGCGGCGGTGCTGGATCAGGTGGAGGCATTTGCCGCTTCTTTCCTGAAAAAGCACAGCACACACCTGGCGTGGTGTTCCGACGAGTTCTACCTGCTGGCCGGCCGTCCTCTGCCAGAAAAGGGATACTATGAAGACATGGCCCAGCTGGAAAACGGCGTGGGGATGCTCCGCCTGCTCACCAGTCAGGCGGCCATGGCCCTGGAGGACATGGAGCTGGAGGAGGCCCCGCCCCCGTTTGCCATTGCCACCGGTGTGTCTGCCGCCCCCTTCTTGCAGAAAATCGTTGACATGTGCCGGGAAAAATGTGGTAATATAATAGGAAACGTCTATCCGGTGCTCAACTACTTTTTCGGGGAGACCATCACGGTCTCTGGTCTGATTACCGGACGGGATCTGATAGAGCAGCTCAAGGGGAGGGCGCTGGGCGAGCGGCTGCTCATCCCGGACAGCATGCTCCGGGCGGGGGAACGGATCTTCCTGGACGACGTCACTGTGGAGCAGGTGGAGGAGGCCCTGGGGGTGCCGGTGACGGCCCTTCCGGCTGACAGCGGCTTTGACCTGGTGGACGCCATTCTGGGGCTGCCGGTGGAGGCGCCCGCCTATGCCCTGCCGCCGGAGGGCGACTATTATCGCTACAACCCGTGACAGAGAGAGTGAGGGTGCTATTATGAAGCCTTTGATTGCAATCGTGGGCCGGCCCAACGTGGGCAAGTCCATGCTGTTTAATAAATTGGTGGGCCAGCGGTTGTCCATCGTGGAGGATACCCCCGGCGTCACCCGCGACCGGCTGTACGCCGAGGCGGAGTGGAGAAACCGGAAGTTCGACCTGGTGGACACCGGCGGCATCGAGCCCTCCGCCGACAGCCAGATTTTGGCCTTTATGCGCCAGCAAGCGGAGATCGCCATCCAGCACGCCACGGTGATCCTCTTTGTCTGCGACATCAAGACCGGCCTGACCGCCTCCGACCAAGAGGTGGCCAACATGTTGCTGCGCTCTCAGAAGCCGGTGGTGCTGGCGGTCAACAAGATGGACCAGGTGGGGATCACCAACCCAGACATTTATGAGTTCTATAACCTGGGACTGGGGGATCCCATCGCGGTCTCCGCCGTCCACGGCCATGGCACCGGGGATCTGCTGGATGCCTGTATGGAGTATTTCCCCCCTGAGGACGAGGAGGAAGAGGAGGACGATGTCATCAAGGTGGCGGTCATCGGCAAGCCAAACGTGGGCAAGTCCTCCCTGGTAAACCGCATCCTGGGGGAGCAGCGGGTGATCGTCAGCGACATGGCGGGCACCACCCGGGACGCGGTGGACAGCTATTTTGAGAACCAGAAGGGCAAGTACCTGTTCATCGACACCGCCGGTATGCGCAAGAAGTCCAAGGTGGACGACCGCATCGAGAAGTTTTCCGTCCTGCGGGCCACCATGGCCATTGAGCGGGCTGACGTGTGCCTGATCCTGGTAGACGCCAACGAGGGAGTCACCGAGCAGGATACCAAGGTGGCCGGTCTGGCCCACGAGGCGGGCAAGGCATGTATCATCGTGGTCAACAAGTGGGACGCCATTGAGAAGGATGACAAGACTATGGACCACATGCGCCAGGACATCCGCAGGGACCTGTCCTATATGACCTACGCCCCCATTGTCTTCATTTCCGCCCTCACCGGACAGCGGGTGGACCGTCTCTTTGACCTCATCAACTATGTCAATGACCAGGCATCCCTGCGCATTACCACCGGCATGCTCAACACCGTGCTGGCTGACGCCACCGCCCGCGTGCAGCCACCCACCGACAAGGGACGCCGTCTGAAGATCTACTATATGACCCAGATCGGTATCAAGCCCCCCCACTTTGTTTGCTTCTGCAACGACGCCAAGCTGTTCCACTTCTCCTACCAGCGCTATCTGGAGAACCAGATCCGCTCCACCTTTGGCCTGGAGGGCACGCCAGTCCGGCTGACCATTCGGCAGAAGAGCGACAAGGAGGGATAGTCATGGCAGATCCTACAACAGTTCCCACGGGAATACAGCCTAACCTTCCCGCCGCACTGAGTGAGCTGGGGGCGGCCCTATTGCTTCCGGCCCTGCTGATCGCAGTGATCGCCTACTTCTGCGGCTGCTTCAACGGGGCGGTCATCGTCTCCAAGTATATCCTGCGGGACGATGTGCGTACCCATGGCAGCGGCAATGCCGGGCTGACCAACTTCTACCGCACCTTCGGCGGGCCGCTGACCTTTGTGGTCATCCTGACCGATGTGCTCAAAGCAGTCGTGGCTGTATGGGCTGGCATCCTGGCGGCAAAGTATTTGGTGGCGGATGAGCTTCTGGTAGTGGCGCTTGGTAAGTACTGGGCGGGAGCTTTCTGCCTTCTGGGGCACATGTTCCCCTGTATGTTCCACTTTAAGGGGGGCAAGGGGATCCTCTCCGGCGGCACCATCGCTATCATGATTGATTGGCGGGTGGCGCTGGTGGTGTGGGGGGGATTCCTGATCCTGGCCGCGCTCACCAAATGGGTCTCCCTGGGCTCCATCTGGGCCGGGGCATCCTTCCCCTTTGCCACTTGGTTTGTGTACCATGACGTGGTGCTGCTGGCGCTGGCCATTCTGCTGGGCGGCCTGATCGTCTGGAAGCACCGGGGCAACCTGAAGCGTATTCTGAACGGAACGGAATCCAAGTTCAGCCTGCACCATAAAAAAGATGAGGGGGCGCCGAAAGCATGAAGATCGCAGTGATGGGCAGCGGCGGTTGGGGGACAGCCCTGGCCCTGGTTCTGCTGGAGAACGGACATGAGGTCACCCTGTGGTCCTATAGGGAGGAGGAGTCCACTATCCTGCGGGAGAAGCGGGAAAACCCCATGCTGAAGGGGGTGCCCCTGCCGGATGGACTGGCGTTGACCTCTGACCGGGAGTGCGTGAAGAACTGTAAGGTGGTTGTGCTTGCTACGCCGTCCTTTGCGGTGCGTACCACCGCCCGTGCTGTGGCGTCCCTGTTGGAGCCCTCTGCGGTGCTGGTGTCGGTGTCCAAGGGCATTGAGAAAGATACCTCTCTGACCCTGACCGACGCCATTGCTCAGGAAGTGGGGGAGGGGCATCCCATCGTGGCCCTTTCCGGCCCTTCCCACGCCGAGGAGGTGGGCCGTGGCGTCCCCACTGTGGTGGTGTCCGCCTCTCGAGACAAGGCGGCGGCGGAGCTGGTGCAGGATCTCTTTATGAATGAGCGGTTCCGTGTTTACGCCTCCGACGACGTAGTGGGTGTGGAATTGGGCGCTGCGTTAAAAAACGTCATCGCCCTCTGTGCCGGGATCTGTGACGGCATGGGCTTCGGCGACAATACCAAGGCCGCCCTGATGACCCGCGGCCTGACGGAGATCGCCCGCTTGGGCGTGGCCCTGGGCGGCCGCAGAGAAACCTTTGCGGGACTGTCCGGCGTGGGTGACCTGATCGTCACCTGTACCTCCATGCACTCCAGAAACCGCCGTTGCGGCATTCTGATCGGCCAAGGCACCCCTGCCGCTGAGGCGGTAAAGGAGATTGGCGCTGTGGTAGAGGGCTACTATGCGGCCGCCACCGCCCGCGCCCTGGCTCAGAAGGCGGGGGTTGAGATGCCCATCACAGAGGCGGCCTATCAGGTATTATACGGCGGACGGGATACCAGGGCCGTGATTAAGGAGTTGATGACCCGCGCCCGGAAGCACGAGCTGGAGGATAGCTGGGTCTAAAAAGGTTTTCGAAAAAAATCGAGAAAAATTGAAAAAAACACTTGCATCTTTTCGCAGGATGTGGTAATATAATCAAGCCGTCCGATGAGGGCGGCGACTTCCGGGTGTGGCGAAGTTTGGTATCGCGCTTGAATGGGGTTCAAGAGGCCGCTGGTTCGAATCCAGTCACTCGGACCAAACAATGATAATCCGAACTACATTATCCAAGTGGGTAATGTGTTCGGATTTATCATTTCTATTGAATATGTGCTTTGATGGACAAGGGCGGGACTATCACCCCGCCCTTGTTTTTTTAGATCTTTTCTGATATTTTGTGTCTGTCAGACAAATCAAAGATTTGCAATTGAAAATTATGCTTATTGTTTCACTGCAAGGCAATAATTCGTATTGTCAAAAGCACTCATTTGATTTTTAGGATTGGCCTCATTATAGAGCGCAAAGTATTGCTCTGTTATTCCCTGGGGCTCCAAGTGCTCATATATCAAAAATTCATGTGCTGAAAGCAATTGTTCGATATCAGAGTAGGAATAACATGCCAACATTTTTTCGTTTGCAACACCCGCCAGCATGAATTGCTTTTTTGTTCGTTCTCCGGCTTTTTCAGTATAGCTGTTTTCATCTGGATAATCAAATATAATGGAACTGCCTTTCGCCACAATACTACTTATAGAAGAAATTACCGATTCGAAGGATTCCTTTGAGAGATAATAGGCGACACCAAGAATGGAACAGTAACTTATTTTATCACTATTAAACGAGTTGTGATTTTGCATTTCTTTCTTCCATGTTCCTTTTGTGAAGTCTGCTTCAATGTAGTGAACATTGTCGGGAATTACAATTCCGGCACTTTTCAGCCGCTCTTGTTTATCTCTTGCGGTAGCCGGATGGTCTACCTCAAAAATTTGCAATGCCTTTGCCCATAATGGTTGCCGATACGCAAAAGTGTCATATCCGGCTCCCCAAATTAAATACTGTTCTGTTCCCGTGCGAACAGCCCACTCAAGAGATTTTTCGGCAAAAGCCGCCCTGCCAAGTGGCGAGGGAGATAGTTGATTATCAACAACCCATCTTAATGCCTGTTCTGGTTCTCCAACAAATGATGGATTGAAAAATCCTATTCCATTCGACATATTCTTTGCTATTTGATTAAATTCTTCATCAGTCAGTAAATCTCTTGCCAAGCTGTCATTAAAAATTGTAACCTCATTGTTTAGCGCATGATACGCCCTTGAGAATGCGCTTATCAGTGCGGTTAAGCTTTTTTGCTCCATTAAAAACACCTCCTGTATACTTAATACATCCTTGATACAAAAAGCTCAAGACTTGAAATTTCCCTGATTTTGTGGTAATATAAAAGCACAAAAAGGGATAATTTTATGAATTTTATAGTAACGCCCAGAAATAAACTATGGTATAAGGCGGGAGCATCGTTGCTGATGTTCCCGCCTTATGTATTATGCCTGTTCTGTTGCGTTGGCGTCCCGCCGAGCCTTCCACTCTGCAAACTCCCGTTGCCCTTCCTCGCTCTCGAAAAGGCTTGAATTTCCGGGAGCAGGACACGGGCCAGGGCTTCCGATTCATGGAGGGGAACTCCCGTGCCCTAGTTAAGGCTTGCGTGAATCGCCCGGCCAGCTGTCCATTACCTCCCGAAGCTGGCTGTCCTGGCGGTGCGCCTTTTATCGCTATTCACGCGGGGGTTGTATCCGAAATACTGTGTATTCAGTTGTCAGTGGGAGGGGGACCCTCTTATCTATTAGGCGGATTTTAGGGCAAAGGTCCTCTCTTGCAGAGAATTTTTCAAACTATTTTAAATTTAGCAGACCCTGCTGATCCCCACGCCCTCGACCCTGGCAATTTTTTTACTGACGCTGAGAATGTAATAAGCATGAACGCGCCGGGCCTGGACAGGCGGGAGTTGGACGATGGCTGCATGGAGGGGGTCCCGATCTTCACCGGTCTCTAGAGGCTGCTCCGGGGACAGCGGCGGGTAGGGCATGTCGGCCTCAAAGCCGTGATCAGTGCCCATGGAACGCTCGCCATGATCCTGCTTGTGGCGTTTGTAGCTGTCACACAGGCGGCCACCAATGAAAGAGTCACAGTAATTTCGTCTGATGCCTCCAGAATGACGCGCTCGGTCAAATGGGGATAGTAATTGTTTAGAATGATAGTTTTCATTTTTAGTCTTTATTTCGGTGTTCAGCAGTTGACGGACTGGCGGATCGAAATGGAGGATGGCGGGGAGCGGCGCCCAGGCCAGCCGCCCCCACCTCTGGCCGCGATGGCCAGAGGTAGTCTGGTATAACAACGTCCGCACGGCGCAAGACCATGCGGACAGATATAACATGATTTTCTTTCGGGCACTGGCAGATTTCTGCTACAAGGCCAGACAGGGATACCGGCAGAAAACGACCATTTTCGCAGTTGACCGCGGAATGGCCCCCTAATAGGGCCGGACTTTCTTTGATGAATAACCATCAGTCAGCTTGCTGCATGGTAACAACATGGCAGTATCCTCCTATAATCCGCCGTATCCTGCGCATAAGTAAACGGCAGCTTATTGCTAAACCGCCGTTAGTACAAGAAATCCGAGCATGAGGGAATATGTGCCCAGCGGCGGTTTTTTCTTTCCTGCCGCTGGGCAGATAACTTTTGACGTATTTTTTACATAGCTGTCATCAGGCTAAATAGAATCCCCCTGTGAATTTTAGCTGTCATGCAGACCTTTACGAAATCTCTCGGATTAGGATGAAGGGGGTAAGCTGGCGGTCTTGGCCTGCGGGATTATCTACAATCAGAGCCAAAAGCTGAGAGTCGGGCCAATTCTGGAGCTGTTCACTTTTTCCCAGAAGTTCGACAGTCAAATCGTTGGCATCCACGACCATCATCACAATTCCGGTTTTGAGATATACCTCATCACAGACCTTATCCGGCTTACTGGGAATACGAATCCCAATATGCGCATACTCCGGGATGTCCCTCCCCCAAAAGCCGTCTAGTCCCCTCACCTCATCGTCCAGCATGTCGTAAAAAGTACCGTGGATGCCGCGGAGCTTATTAAGGCCGGCGCAGACAGCCGCCTTGAGGACCTTTCCCAAGCCGCAAAAGTTGATGGCAAACTGCATTTTAACAGGCAGGCCCATCCCGGGCCCAGCCGCCGTCTGATGGACAAAGCGTGAAAGAAGCTTGGCCCAGAAGCCTGGTTTGACCTGTTCCTCAGTCACTACCCGCCCTTGGCATAGGGCAATGACTTTTTCGCTGGCGGAAAGAATATCTCCCGGTTGGTAGACTGGTATGACATATCTCTCCAGGAGGTCGATATAATTCTCGCCTACCTGGACGAAATGTGTTGTAATCGCATGGCGGGCATACGTCTTGCCGTTAGCTTGAATGGTAACGGCCTTTCCTTCGTTGGCGTAAAAATCCATGGGAAAGATTCCTCCTATATAATACGCAAATTGAAATAAGTATCCTGGTACGTTGCCTCCTTACTCTCCGCGCTTTCTGGCGGGGTACAGTTTGGACCATTTTATAAGGCTTGAAATGCCCATAGATTGCTGATTTGCGGTTTCAAAGTATCATAATCCCACAGCATATTGCTCCGCTCCGTACTGTTGGGATCATTGACTGTAAACTGTCCGTCCTTTATGCCGGTAATCACAATAAAATGTCCGGTTGTTGTAAAATCTCCGGGCCGCATACTGCAAATGATGGGGCGGCCTTCCTTCAAGACACCCTCCATAATCGATTTTGTCAAGGGCAGTTCCTCCCCGATTACTCCGAAGTGCTTCGCTCCTTCGCTCATAAGTGTCCAGGCAGTCCCAGCGCCGGGAACATAGTATCCCTGCTCACTGGCGTATTGGGCCACTACATACGGCGTAATGGTGTCATCGCCCGTTAAGCTGGTAATCACCATGGATAAGCAGGCTGGCCCGCATCCACTGACGGCAACGGAGCTGTTGCCATAGTCGCCGTAACCCCAGCGTTGATCGTATTGCAGAAGAAGCGGAACTTCTCCGCCTTCAACCTCTCCGACAGTTTCAGCAAAAACCTGCCCTACTTTCTCTGGATACTCTAAAACAAAATTCAGCATATCCAGGTTTCTGGACAGCATTTTCAAAATATCCTCGGGATAGATTTCGCAGTTATCTATGACCTGCTGAACCCGCTGATCCTGGCTCACCAAGTCTTGCAGTTTCTGACAGACTTCATGATCCATCGGCGCCTGGGTAACATCTGTACTTTTTTGCCTGCTGTCTGCCGTCCCGCACGCATCATGCCGGGATTGATTGGTGCCCGAGGAAGATGCGCCGCTATCATTCTGAAATAAGGTTCCTCTAAAAAGCCAGACTCCTGCGATGACAAATGCAAAAACAAATGCGCACCAAAACATCACTACCCGCTGGTTGCGTTTGTGACTCCGCCTGGTTTTTTGGCCGAATGTTTCTTTCATAGGTATGCTCCTTTTCTAAAATGCAAAATAAACCACGCTCCTGACAGTTATCATTGTACTGAACAGGAGCGTGGCAAGTTTGAATATTCAGTTGTTTGTTTCTTGAGAAAAACTTGAGGAAGGATAGATGTTTTCTGAATCTGCCGCAGGCAGTTGAACCGTAAATGTGACTGTGTCATTTTCGCTCGATGCATGGATCGTACCGCCATGTAAAAGAATAATTTCCTTTGCAATTGCCAGCCCAAGCCCCGTGCCGCCTGTATCAGAAGCGCGGGATTCATCCAAGCGGTAGAACTTATCAAAGAGGGAGGACAACTTCTCAGCCGGGATTGTATTCCCCTTGTTTTGAAAAATGACGAAGACATGTCCTCTCACTTTCTCGGTAGAGATTCTGATTTCTGTATTCAGATAGCTGTATGCCGCCGCATTTTTTAATATATTGCTGAATACACGGGCCAACTGATCCGCATCCGCACAAACTGTTAAATCTTCATCAATTTCCAGTTTAATTGAGAGCCCGCGCTGAGAAAAGACCGGAGACAACTCATCGGATAATTGTATCAGCATATAGGAGAGGTCTATCGACTCTTTTATTAGCTTGATTTGCTGTAAATTGTATCTAGTGATTTCAAAGAATTCATTAATCATCTTTTCCAGCCGGTACGCTTTTTCCAATGTAATACGTACATGCTTCACACGCTGAGGGGCTGGCATATCCGGATCTTCGTGCAAAAGGCTCAGGTAGCCGATAACGGATGTGAGTGGGGTACGAATATCATGGGCCAGATACATTACCAACTCATTTTTCCGCTGTTCCGCAAGGGCCGTTTCCGCCTTTTGTCGCTCCAGTGTCTGCTTTACAGCATTTAATTTACTCTCAAATGGCAGCATTTCTGGTGATAGGCGGATCGCTTTTGAATCGTCCACCTGCAGAGCGTCAATTCCCTGATCGATCTCCTTGAAGTATTTGGTCATCCATCGGAATAGGCGCAGGAGCAAAAACGCAAAGACGAATGTAATTGCCGCTGCGAAGAACACTTCCCTGTAACTTCGAAAATAGTAGAAATAGATCATGTTCGCAGTTTCACGGTCTACTCCAAAAAAATGCATCAAAAAGTATGCAATTAGGTTTCCTCCTCGCTGTCTCCACAGCAACACATAAAGAACAATTACGATAAGGATCGATAACAAAGCGTTACCGCAAAAACGACGCGTGATTTTAGCCCGAAATGTAGCATAATCGTTGCTGAACTTAATCTTCAATTTTATAACCGACCCCCCATATCGTTCTGATATATTTTGGATTGTCCATCGTATCATTCAGCTTTTCTCTTAAATGGCGAATGTGGGACGTGATTGTGTTGTTCGTTTTACTGTAATATTCATCCGCCCAAATTCTGTAAAAAAGCTCCTCGGCGCTGACAACCGTTCCCTTGCTTTCTAAAAGGATCTGTAAGATCGAAAATTCAGTAGGCGTCAGCGTAAGTGATTTTCCATCCAACAAACACTGGTGAGCTTTTACATTCATCTCCAAACCGGCGTGGGTCATGACATCACCGGCCTCCGCTTCAGCTTGCGCGGGATTGTATTTTTTGTACCGCCGCAGCTGAGATTTCACCCTTGCAACTAATTCAAGCGGACGAAAAGGTTTTGTCATATAGTCGTCTGCACCAAGTGTCAGACCGTTGATTTTATCCGTTTCTCCGTCTTTGGCTGTCAGCATAATAATTGGATATGTGTGTCTTGTCCTGATTTTCTGGCATAGCGTATATCCATCTATATCCGGTAACATGACGTCCAGGATCGCAAGGTCAAGATTTGTTGTGTTGATACAATCGAGGGCTTCTTTTGCAGAATAGAATTTAAACACGCTATAATTTTCGTTGTTCAGATATACTTCAATCAAATCCGCAATCTCGACCTCATCATCGACGACTAGTATTTTGTCCGGCATGATACTTCGCTCCTCCTTTGCATTGTCCGCCACATATTGTAATAGAAAGGGATATTATAATTGTTGAGCCTTACATGAGAAAATATTAAGATTTTCCTCAGATTTCTATTGTGATTGGGGGAATCGTCAACTACTATTGCAGCAAAATCCTTGAATACATCAAGGATAGGAAGATAATTCGATTTTTTGCATTTCCGCAGGTTTGTGGGGTGCACGTTAGTATCAAGCAAGGCAAGTGTATAGATACTTGACGTTTTTGCACCGCAAAAATGCTTGTTGGGGTGCCCCCAAACCCTCTGGCACTTCTGGCCACGATGAAGCCGCTGACAAAGTCCCCAATTCGGACGTACTTGGGCTGGACCTCCTGGACCGGGTGCCGGACCACAGTCCCGTCTCCCAGCTGCGGTGGAGGAAGCCCTCCTTCGGCAAGAGCTTCCGGCGGCTGTTTGAGGAAATAGTACGCCAGTGTGTCCCAAACGGCCCTGTGACCGGTCGGCTGGTGGGTACCGACTTATGTGAAGGCCAATGCCTCCCGTGCCTCGGAGGAGCTGATGGAGCTCCAGGAGAGCCCAGGGAATTATTGAGACCGTCTGGACACCTACGGGGAGGAGGGGCTGGAGGAACCGGCCCAGTGGACCGGAAAACACCGTTCCAAACGAACCAAACAGCTCAAAAAGGATAGCTGCCACACCAGAAAGCGTGTGTGCCACACTGACCCGGAGGACGGCCATCTGAACCGCCCCGGCAGGCCCCGGGGGGCCCACTACCTGGGCCGCCAGACGGTGGACACCGACCACGGCGTTATCATCGGCGTCACGGGTTTAACCGTGCTTTTCATGCGTGCGAAAAAGTCCTTTGAATGGAGGACTTGCAAATCGGTGTCAAAGGGATTGTCATGGTGGGGCTCCGTGTCAGGCATTGGAGCGCCCTTGGAGATAGGAGCGGCGTGACCCTGCTTCCGGCGTTCATGTTGGATAGCCTAAGGGTGTATCAAATGGAAAACATTAGAGAAAATAAGAGGGACGACAAAATCATTTCCTGCCGCTTCACGGTCTGTCTTGGGCGGGACATAAAATAGAGGTTGGTCACATCGTCCCGCCCATGGCCGAGGAACCCGGCCACGGCCTTTTGGGCCGCATAGGGAGATGTTGGCTTCGTACCATTCGCCCGCGTAGGTGTGTCGGAGGCCGTGGGAGGCCATTGAGCGAGTGGAGTCCGGCTCCTGGGCGTAGGAACGAAAAGTCTGGAGGACCGTGATGTCCTGATGGGTGGGCACACCGTCCGGGATAAGGAGCTTGCATCCCTGTAGCGTCTGCTCGAGATGATACCGGAGGCGTGGCTCCAGGATGGGATTCAGTGAAACCGGCCGGCCGCTCTTGCTTTTCAAAATCAAAAAAGGACGCAGTGCACCCAACGGCGCGGGCCGACTGTTTCTGGCAGATTTCCGCGGGAAACTGCCATCACAGTCAGCACCGGGAGCGGTAAACGCATTGAGGTGACTGGAATGAGAGGATGGAGGCCAGCCGGGCTCCCACAGCGGCCGCGCGTCCTTGGGTGAGGGGCAGATGATACTGCCGGCGTCCGTGGTCCGCCCCCGGCAGCAGGACGGAAAGATACACTGCATACTGGTGAAACCGGTATGGGGAGCGCTCCTCTGCGCCAGGTTTGTGTTATCCTTTTGGACAGAAAAAGGCCCGAAAACAATTCGTGCTTGTTTTCGGACCAGATGGGTGAATATTCCAAATGAAGGCCGGTCTGTTTTTAGCTCTGTCAAGTCTCCAGGGAGTTGGAATAAATCCACGGGTGAGAAATGCCACCTGATAACGGAATTAGCATAGCATAAAACAACACAGCCATATAGCTGCACTTTTTACTATCATTCTAATTATGATGATTAAAATAATTCGTCTTTACATAACCAGTAGATCAGGGCGCAATAAGCCCATTGCCGGCGTACAAACATTACAACGTGCACAACGCGGATCAAAGTCCGACGAACAGACGGCCAGCAATCCGGCGCATGCCCCGTGATTTCAGCGAGTGGTTACAAAAATCAATCACAGCTTTGATACCATAATATATCCTGCTTTTTAACCAGTAAATCTGTATGTAGTATCCGGATAGGGGCGCACTTATACAAGGTGATCTGCCAGTCCTCCTTAACTTACAAGTAAGGTTTACCACAGGAGCCTGAGGGATGTATAGGCGAAGCTTTTTCAACTGTTTAGAAGCTGCTTCTTGCATTTCCGGTCGGAACATTCCGTGTCCCACGCGGGCGGCATGTATTGTTGGAATGCCGAATAGGAGCCGTGGGAGTACCCGGCAAGGACGAGAAGTCCAGCGTCTAAGCGAGCATCCTGTAGGCCGAGGGAATCATTATCCCATGGCGTGAATACAGGTGGCGCTGATCTGCGGGGGGATGCTATGCGTCATTACTCCGTTGTAGTGGATGCATACTTGACAGCCAGGGCAAAAACAGAGAGCGTTACCGGCGTGCACAACGACAGCTTGATTGGTGCAATGGTCGCACACAAGAAGCTGTGAGGCGCAGGATCTGCATACCGTGGCGTACATGGTTACGGACTTATCTGGTTCCACAGTAGAACCTCCTCTCCCAAATACGGTAGAGTATCCTATGACCGCAACGGTTGAGTAGTTCGAAATGGTCCACAAAAAGCCGCCCCATGAAAGGGGCGGCTCAGGACTATAGATCTTCCAGATCAGCAGCAGGGAGGTCATTCTCCAAGTTATCCCGCGCCAGATCGGTGTCCAGCTCGGGGTATGCGTCAACGGGAATCGGACGCTCATGGTAAACCAGCATTGTGGGGCCGGAGGTGCCTGCCACAATGGGATTGGCCTTTTTCTTGGTGTGCTTCGCCTTGCCCTGGAGCTCGGGGACGGGGGGGGCGTCGTTGTG
>NZ_CAXSQB010000050.1:0-10575 GCF_964239415.1 Clostridium sp. ATCC BAA-442
GGCTGGGGGACGGCGATGGGGTGGGGGTGACCGGCGTAAGGGTTTTCAGACCGGTGGAGGGGTCAATCCCCCAGCGGGCCGCGTCAGCGGGGTTGTAGTAGTACACCGCGTCAGACGCCTTGTAGGTGTTGCGGTACAGCAGGGTGGTGCTGATGGTCTTGCCGTTCTTGTCCACCAGCTTCTGATAGAGATCCACCGTATAGCCGCTGTAGCGGGAGTAGTTGGGGTCCCGCTGGGGCTCGGTGCCCACGGGAATGCTGTCCTTGGGCTGGTAGGTGTTCTTGTAGGGCACGGTGGAAATGACCACGTGGTAGGGCTCTCCGTGGATGCCGGTGGTATCGGTGCCGTAGATGGTCACATGGAGCTTGTGGTTTTTGTCCAGATAGGACTCAATCTTGATGGGGTAATCGGTGTTATTCTGGAAGCGGAAGTCCAACTGGTCGCTCCACACGGTGGCGTCGGTGCCGATGACGGGCATATAGCCGCCGTTGAACTGGTGCTTGTGGCGCTCCACAATCTCCAGATTGGCCTTGAGGGTAACCCAGTAGAGGTTGGACGAGAGCTGGCAGATGCCGCCGGCGGTGGCGTCCACGCTCTGGCCGTTCTGGTAGGTGCCGGCGGCCTTGTAGCCGCTGGCCAGGGTGTAGGGGCCCACCGTGTCGTTATAGGAGAAGGTCTCTCCGGGGAGCAGGATGGTGCCGTTGAGCCGCTTGGCCGCCAGATCGATGTTGTACCAGCGGTTGGAGGGGCCGGCGCAGGTGGTGGAGCCGCTGCCCAGCACATCCTTGAAAAGATTGGCCTCCAGCTTGGCGGTGGTCAGCTTCGGCTCGGTGAGAAGCAGGGGGACGGACACCGTCTCTCCCTCCCCGGCCGTATCCAGCACAGTCTGGGCCTGGGCCGTGTCGAAGTCCACTCCGGTGACCGAGGGGACGATCTCACGCGTCTCCTTGTCTAAGTAGGCATCGGCAGGTTCGGCGGCGACCTCGGACCGGATGGCGTCAAAGTCGGGGGCGGCGGGGGGCGCGGTGGTCACCTGAGTCTCGATGGGGCCGTAGCCGACGGGAATGTCGTCGGAAATCAGATGGCCCAGCCGCTCGGCCAGGGCATCGGTGAGGGCGGCTACGTCAATGGTGCGGCCGGTGACCCCCTTGTGGAGTACCAGCTCGGTGTCGGTGACCTCCCAGGTGGTCTGGGCCTCCGGGTCGGAGCACTCCTCCACCGCCCGGGTTACCGCGTCCGGCGTGCCGGTCAGTGTCACGGGGACGGAGTAGCGGTTGCCGTGCATCACGGCGGCGAGATACCGCCCGCCCCGGGTGAAAAAGCTGCCGGCCTGGTCGGTCAGAGCGGCGTCCACTGCGGCGGCGGCGTCCACGGAGACAGAGGGATCGTCACCGTTCACCGCATAGCTTTGGCCCGCACAGGTGAATTCGGCCCGGCTGTCCGCCAGCAGGCCGGGCAGGGCGCCCTCCAGGGCGGCGGCAGCCCCTTCCCGGGACTGGCCGCTCACGTCCACCCCGGCAATGGAGGTGTTGGGCAGGAAAGCACTGCTGCCCGCATAGGCGCAAAGCCCCACATATCCACCCGCCAGTGCCAGGACCAGAACGAGGACAACGGCCAGAGCGATTTTTCCGCCCCGGGGCATGCCCGGTCCCCTTGCGACCCTCTTTCCATCCTGATTTTCCATCTTCATCAACTCCAAAACATCACAGAGGATGTAAAATACGACTACTATTATAGGACTTCGTCCCGGGAAAAGCAATTACAGAACGGTTACATAGCACTTCCGGCGGAAAGCGCTTTACATGCCCCGGATTTCGCAGTATGATAGAGAGGCTTCAGCGGGGCGCAATCTAATCTTTCATCTTTTTTAAAGAACTTATCCAGCGAAACTTTAACACTTCTGTGATAGAATAACAGACAGAACACGCGGCAGTAACAGGAGGGCGGTGCCCATGGCAAGCTATCGAAATGAAAATCGACCGGATTCGGGGGACCTGCTCTCCTGGATCATTACCATCGTATTGCTGGTCAGCCCGGTCTGGCCCATCGGCCTTATTCTGCTGCTCCGAAAGCTGACCGGAGGTTCCAGGCGCAGAGCCTCCCGCCACCCTTATGATATCCAGCGGGAGGGAGGCCCTGTCCCCGGCACGCAGGGAATGCCCGGCGCCCAGCGGCAGACGCCTCCGGTGGGGCGGCAGCATGTGGGCCGCAGCCCCCGGCAGGGCAGGCCGGTGAACCTGGACCGGGGCAAGGGCCTGACCGTATGGGGAATTGTGTTGACCGTGATCTTCGGCATCGCACTCACCGGATTCCCGGCGGTGGCCATGAGCGGCGGCTTCCTCTCCGCCCTGGCGGTGATGTCCCCGGTGATCGGCTTCTTCGGCGGCGGCCTGGCCATGATCTGGGCGGGTACCCAGCGCACTAAGAAGGCCAAGCGCTTCCGCAAGTACCTGGCCCTCATCGGCAGGCGGGAGAGCATCTCCATCACCACCCTGGCCCAGGCCATGCCGGTGTCGGTGCACAAGGCCTGTGACGATCTCCAGGATATGCTGGACAGCGGTATTTTAGAGACGGGCTATCTGGATATGTCCACCGGCCGTCTGATCCTCAGTGACGAGGGCCTTCAGGAAGAGGCGCCCCCTGCCCCCGAGCCCGACGAGCCGGAGCCGGAGGAGGACGTGCTGGACATGAACGACGATGACGCGGTGCTGGGGGAAATCCGCCGACTCAACGACGATATCGACGATCCGGTCATGAGCCAGAAGATCGACCGCATCGGAGAGATCACCGGCAAGATCTTTGCCTATCAGAAGCAGAGCCCCAACCGGGCGGGCCAGTTGCGCAGCTTTTTAAGCTACTATCTGCCTACGACCCTCAAAATCCTCCGGGCCTACGCCCGTATGGAGGAGCAGGGCGTGGAGGGAGAGAATATCCGCTCGGCTAAGGCCCGCATCGAGGGCATGATGGACAAGGTGGTGGAGGGCTTCGAGAAGCAGCTTGACAAGCTCTTCCAGGACGACGCCATGGATATCGCCACCGACGTGCAGGTGCTGGAGCGCATGCTGGAGAAGGACGGCCTCTCCGGCGGCGGCATGACCCTGGGCGGTTAGGTGAATACGCACAGGAGGCCCCTGCCAGCGGCAGGGCCCTCCTGTATGCGGCCTTTTTGGAATGATAGGGGGCATCCGAACAGGGATGCCCCCTATCATCATTGGAATCAGGATTCCATGTGCCGGCCCAGGAACCCGGCGATGGTCTGGGCCAGCTTATAGTCGGTTTCACTGCTGGCCAATTCGCCCTCCGTGCCCACAAAGAGCACACAGCCCAGTACATCGCCCTCGGATAGAATGGGGGCGGCGCAGGCCACAAGATACTTGCTCCCGTCGTCGCTTACAGGCACCGCCTTGTCGCCTGCCTGGTACTGATAAATCTGGCGGCCCTCCATAATCTGCTCCAGCTCAGAGGAGATCCGCTTGTCCGTCAGCTCCCGGCGGGCCAGGCCCGCCACGGCGATGCAGGCATCCCGGTCGGTGATCACGGCGATCTCGCCGGTGGTCTTGTTCAGAGTCTCGCACATCTGGCCGGCGAAGTCGCCCAGGCCGCCCATCAGGGAATACTTTTTGAAGATGACGCCGCCGTCCTTGTCGGTATAGATCTCCAGGGGGTCGCCCTCGCGGATACGCATGGTTCTGCGGATTTCCTTGGGAATGACCACGCGCCCGAGATCGTCGATACGGCGCACGATACCAGTCGCTTTCATCTATAAACTCCTCCTGCGGTTGTAGTTACAGCCCTTATTATCCGCAGGTTTCTTTTGCCTATGCGGCGCAGCCAGTGGTTTCATTTGGAAAGAAAACGCGGACATTGACAGCCGGAGGGGAGGCGCTTACAATAAAACCGACACAGATAGAACAAACGCGAGAGGGGAGAGGAAAATGACAACCGACATGCTGCGCTGCGCCCTGCGGGGGGTAGCGGCCTACCGGCCTGTTGTGGATGAGCCAGTGATGCGCCTGGCGCTGGGGGTACTGGATAAGCTGTCCGCCGGGGACGGCAGCGGGGCCGTGGAGGACTACGCCCGGCTGTTCTATGCCCTGCGGAGCGCGGGGAGCCGGAGCCTGGGGGAGTGGCTGGACGGCCGGCTCCGGGATCGGGAATCCCCCTATGCCGCTCTGGCGGAGCGGGGCGGGGAGGACCCCGCCCTGGAGGCGGCCGCCCGGCGGGATATTGAGACGTTCACCCTGCTGGCGGAGCTGGACTGGGACCAGGTGCTCGCTGAGGTAGGGGGGAAAGCGCCGCGGGAGTATGGGCCGGTGCTGGCCAACCTGCCCCGGTGGCGGGGGAGCAGCCCGTTTTCTTTTGCGGAGCTGACGGAGTTCTACCGGGCCAACGGCGCGGGGCTCTTTGCCCGGCACCGGGCTTTCCTGTGGGAAGATGGGGCGCTCTGCCCGGTGGAGCAACCCGACTGTCCCGGCGCGGACGAGATGCTGGGCTATGAGCTCCAGCGGAACCGGGTCATCGCCAATACCAGGGCCATGCTGGAGGGCAACCTGGTGAACAATGTACTCCTGTATGGCGACAGCGGCACCGGCAAGTCCGCCACGGTGAAGAACCTGCTCACCCTGCCCGGCTTTGAGGCCCTGCGCCTCATCGAAGTGCAGAAGGAGGGGCTGGCTGATCTGCCCCGGCTCATCCGTACCCTGGGCGGGCGGCGGCTGAAATTCATCCTGTTCATCGACGATCTGGCCTTTGATCAGGACGACAAGACCTACTCCGCCCTCAAGACCATCCTGGAGGGCGGCTTAGAGCGGCGGCCCGCCAACGTGGCAGTCTATGCCACCTCCAACCGCCGGCGGCTGGTGCGGCAGACCTTCTCTGACCGGGCGGGGGACGAGGTGGACGCCAGTGAGACCATTCAGGAGAAGACCTCCCTGTCCGACCGCTTCGGCCTGCGCATACCCTACTTGGCGCTGAACCAGGCGGAGTTCCTGGAGCTGGTGGAGGGGATGGCGGAGCAGGCGGGGATTGCCTTGGACCGGGATAGTCTTCGTGCCGAGGCGGTCAAGTGGGAGATGCGCAACCCGGGCCGGACGCCGCGAACGGCGAAACAGTTTATTGCCAGCCTGAGCCTGTGACCGGGTGTCTCGCATCTCCCACGGGCGCGGAAGCGCCCCGCCGCCCCGCGGCGCACAAGCGTTTTGCCGGAGGCAAAACCTTGGTTGAGGCGAATTGACTTCGCCTCAAGAGAATGGAAAAAGGGGGCCCCCGCGGGAGGGAACCTCCCGTGGGGTGAGATGCGCAACCCGGGCCGGACGCCGCGAACGGCGAAACAGTTTATTGCCAGCCTGAGCCTGTGACCGGGTGCCCGCATCTCCCACGGGCGTGGAAGCGCCCCGCCGCCCCGCGGCGTACAAGCGTTTTGCCGGAGGCAAAACCTTGGTTGAGGCGAATTGACTTCGCCTCAACCGAATGGAAAAAAGGGGCCCTCACGGGAGGGAACCTCCCGTGGGGTGAGATGCGCAGCCCGGGCCGGACGCCGCGAACCGCCAAGCAGTTTATCGCCAGCCTGAGCGTGCGGAGAGGGCAGATATAGAAAACAGGCCGCCCCATGGGGCGGCCTGCGCGGTTTGAAGCGGGTCAATCGTCAAATTGCAGCAGCTTGTAGGGCGGAATCTCCAGCGCTTCCGCGATGAGGAAAAGGGTGCTCAGGGAAATGCCCACTGCCATGCCGGGGGCCTCCACCTGGGAGAGAAAGCCGGGGCTGATTCCTGCGCGCTCGGCCAACTGCTCCTGGCTCAGCCCCCGTAGCTTTCGGAAGTAGGAGATGCGGATGCCGATGGCGATATAGTGATCCCGAAACCGGGCGTTGTGCTCCTCTTTTTTCATTGCGTCTCACCCTTATGTAAGGGTATCATCTTGACAGATAGATTATTACATGCTAAAACATAGATATTACTAGTATAGAACTAGTATAACTGCGTGTATAGCAGAGGCAGACCCTCACTGCCGCAAATTGCGGTTGACGGCGGGGCCGGGCTGTGGTACAGTACATGTGGAAAGCAAGCTTTACAATTCGACGAGAGGAGCACATGACATGAAGCACAATCGGATGCGCCGGCTGCTGGCCGGCGTCACGGCGGCGGCCCTGCTGGCCGCGCCCGCGCTGGCGGCGGAAGATACCGCTCCGGCCCCTCAGATGCCCGACGCCTGGGCGGTGGGAGAGCTGGCGGACAGCTACGCCATGGGGCTGGTGGACGACAACTACACTACGTACATTCAGAGCACCATCACCAGCGAGCAGCTCTCGGCCATGACCGGCATCGTGGCCGACAAGCTGGCCCTGCTGGAGCTGCCCCAGCGGGCGGCGGACACCGAAGGACTGGTGGTGGACACCACCCGCGGCGGCGTGATGAACGCGCTGTACCAGGAGGCGGCCGCCTACGACATCGACGGCGTGGAGGAGGGGGCCGCGGCCTTCCTCACCGGCCTGGGCGTGGTCAGGGGCGATCAGGCCGGCGGACTGAACGAGGACCGGCCCTGCACCTATCAGGAGGCCATGGTTATGGCCGAGCGGCTGATCCTGGCCCTCTATGACGCCAACGACGCCGGCTCCAGAGGTCTGCTGTGGAAGGCCGTCAACGGGGACAACACCCTCTACCTGCTGGGCACCATCCACATGGACCGCAGCAACGTCTATCCCCTGCATAAGTCGGTGCGGGACGCCCTGGACGCCTCCCAGGTGGTGAGCTTCGAGCTGGATCTCAACGACCAGGAGGGCATGGCCCTGCTGGCCCAGCTCCAGGCCTACTCCGACGGCACCACCCTGGCCGACCACATCAGCCCGGAGCTGTACGCACGGGTGCAGGCGGCGGCGGTGAGCCTGGGCATGGAGCCCAACGGCTTTGACGCATATAAGCCCTGGGCCCTGGCCTCCACCTTCGGCGTCCTGAGCCTCCAGGACGACACCACCGGGGCCAACGCCATGGCGATTGATGTGTATATCAACGCCTACGCGGTGAACGCGGGCAAGACCATCGACTCCGTGGAGACCTACGCCTTCCAGGGCGGCATCTTCGACGGCCTGTCCGCCGAGTACCAGGAGGCCTATCTGGACGCCAGCCTGGCCGGGTACGAGGGGATGCTCAAGGGCGAGGCGGCCGACGAGGCGGCCCAGGCGCTGGCCCAGGCCCAGCAGGAGCAGATTGCCGCCATGTTCGACGCCTGGAAGGACCGGGACCCCGATGCCCTGGCGGAGGTCTACGACAAAGAGGCCATCCTCAACAGCGATGACGAGCTCAACTCCAAGCTGTTCACCGAGCGGGACCCCGGCATGATTGCCGCAGCGGCGGAGTATCTGGAGACCGAGGGGGAGAATACGTTCTTCCTGGCCGTGGGCGCGGGCCACATGGTGAATCCGGGCGGCATTGTGTCCGGCCTGAAGGAGCTGGGCTACACCGTAGAGCTGGTACCCTGAATACCCGAATAAAAGATATGGGCCGCCGCACGCAACGGGTGCGGCGGCTTTTCTGTGCCGGGGCGAAAACTTCTGATTGCTTTCTACAGGGGCGGATGATAGGATAAAAGAAAAACATGAAAACCGGAGGGGCTGCCATGATTTTCAAGGGCAACTTTTTATACACTCCCGCGCTGGGCGAGCTGACCGTGCGGGAGGGGGAGTACCTGGTGGTAGAGGGGGAGAAGTGCGCCGGCTTTTACCGGGCGCTCCCCCAGGAGTACGCCGGGCAGCCGGTGACCGACTTCGGCCGGGCGCTGGTGCTCCCCGCCTTCTGCGACCTCCACCTCCACGCCCCCCAGATGGTGAACCGGGGCGTGGGCTACGACCAGGAGCTGCTGCCCTGGCTGGAGACCTACACCTTCCCGGTGGAGGCCCGCTACGGCGACGCGGACTTTGCCGAGGCGGCGTGGAAGCGGTTCCTCAACCGGATGTGGGCCAACGGCACCCTGCGCTTCTCCGCTTTTGCCACCATCCACAAGGAGGCCGTCTGGCGGCTGATGGAGCTGACCGAGCGGGCGGGGCTGTCCGCCCTCATCGGCAAGGTGAACATGGACCGCAATGCCCCGGACAGTCTGCGGGAGGACACCGACGCCTCCCTGGCGGACACGGAGGAGCTCATCTGCCGCAGCCGGGCGGAGCTGAAGCACGTGGAGTATATCCTGACCCCCCGCTTCGTCCCCTCCACCACCGCCCGGCTCATGGACGGCCTGGGGCGGCTGGGGGAGCGGTACGAGCTGCCCGTCCAGTCCCACCTGTCGGAGAACCGGAGCGAGATCGCCTGGGTGGGCCAGCTCCATCCGGAGTGCGCCAGCTACACCGAGGTGTACCGGGACTACGGCCTGCTCCGCCGGGGGTGCACCATCATGGCCCACGCCGTCCACCTCACCGGGCGGGAGGAGGCCATTCTCCGGGAGGGGGGGGTCACCCTGGCCCACTGCGCCCAGTCCAACACCAACCTGTCCAGCGGCGTCATGCCCCTGCGCCGCAGCCTGTCGGAGGGGCTGCGCTGCTGCGTGGCCAGCGATGTGGCCGGCGGCCACGCCGCCGCCATGAACCGGCATGTGGCGGCCACGGTGGGGCTGTCCAAGCTCCGGGCCCTGGACCACCCGGAGGAGCGGCCCCTCTCCCTGCCGGAGGCCCTCTACCTGGCCACCAAGGGGCCGGGGGAATTCTTCGGGAAGGTGGGTTCCTTTGAGCCGGGGTATGACTTCGACGCCCTGGTGGTGGATGTGGATGAGCTGGACGGCCGCCTGTCCCGCACCCCCTTTGAGAAGCTGGAGCAGTTCCTCTACGACGGGGACGACCGGGACATTCTGGCCCGCTACAGCCGGGGCTCCCTGGTGGAAAAGCCCTTTACGGAATAACGGAATAAAAGACCGCCCCGGAGCGCGTGCGCTCCGGGGCTGCTTTTTCCGCGGAGGAGGGCGGGGGAGAGTCCCGGCGCTTTTTCTTTACTTCCGATGGGAAACGTGCTAAAATACCCCCGACTGGTTTCCAAACCCGGTCCAAGCGCGGCCACGGCCGCGTTCGTTCGGTGGGACTCACCGCCGTTCTCTAAAGACTAAAATGGAGGTATGATCACACATGCGCAAATCCAACATCCAACAGCTCACCCTGGCCGCGATGGTGGCCGCCGTCTACTTCGTCCTGTGCTACTTCGGCAACATCTTTCAGCTCACCTTCGGACCGGTTCAGGTCCGCTTGGGGGAGGCGCTGACCGTGCTGCCCTTCCTGTTCCCTGCCGCCGCGCCGGGGCTGGCACTGGGCTGCCTGCTGACCAATATTCTCTCCCCCTATGGTCCCATCGACATGATTGTGGGCACCTTGGCCACCGCCATCGCAGCTTTCCTCTCCATCAAGATGCCCCGTTGGTATCTGGCCGCCCTGCCCCCCATTGTGGTGAACGCCCTGCTGCTGCCGCCCATGTGGGCTTGGGCGGAGGCAGGGGCTATCAACGGCGCTTTCTGGGCGGCGTATGGACTGAACCTGTGGACCTTTGTGGCAGGGGAGGCTGTGGCCTGCTATGTGCTGGGCACGATTCTCCTGAAGGCCCTGCCCAGGGTTCGGTATTTCCGCCCCATGATTCCCACCGCACATCTGCAATAACGGCGGGCGGCGTTCCGCCCGCTCTGCTGGAGGTTTTTTGTTATGAAAGTTCGTAAGGCCGTCATCCCCGCCGCAGGGCTGGGAACCCGGATGCTCCCCGCCACCAAGACCGTCCCCAAGGAGATGCTTCCCATGGTGGACAAGCCGGTGATCCAGTACATCATCGAGGAGGCGGTGGCCGCCGGAATTGAGGACATTCTGATCGTCACCAACCGGGCCAAGTCCGCCATGGACGATTACTTCGACTACTACCCCGAGCTGGAGACCCGCCTGCTCCAGTCGGGCAAGGAGTCCGAGCTGGTGGAGGTGCGCCGGGCCGCCGACCTGGCCAACATCTTCTACGTGCGCCAGAAGGAGACGAAGGGCCTGGGCCACGCCATCGGCCGCGCCCGCCGCTTCGTGGGGGACGAGCCCTTCGCCGTGCTGCTGGGCGACGACATCATGCGGGCCAAAAAGCCGGTGACTCTCCAACTGGTGGAGGCCGCCGAGAAGTACGGCGCGTCCGCCCTGGGGGTGCAGGAGGTGGCTACTGAGGCTATCTCCCGCTACTCCTCCGTCAAGGTCTCCCCCCTGGAGGAGCGCATCTTCGACGTGTCCGACATGAACGAGAAGCCCACCCCCGAGCAGAGGCTCTCCAACTACGCCATCCTGGGCCGCTATGTGCTGACTCCGGAGATCTTCGATATTCTGGAGAACGTCAAGCCTGGTTACGGCGGGGAGATTCAGCTCACCGACGGCCTGCGGGAGCTGTGCCGGAGAAGCCGCATGGTGGCCGTGGACTTTGAGGGCCGCCGGTATGACACTGGCAACCTCTGCGGCTTCCTGGAGGCCACCATCGACTTCGCCCTGGATCACCCGGCCACCGGTGCGTGGCTCAAGGGCTTCCTGAAGGAGAAGGCCGAGACGCTGCGCCAGGAGCGCTGACAAAAGAACAAAAGAAACGCGGGGGGGGC
>NZ_CAXSQB010000050.1:10585-26747 GCF_964239415.1 Clostridium sp. ATCC BAA-442
GCCCCAGGCATTGCCTGGGGCGCCGCAGACGGGCGAAAAACCTTCCAGGAAGGAAAGCCTCGCAGAATTCCTGCGGCCACAGCCGCAGGAATAACATGAAAATCAGTCATTTCCGGGGACATGCGCCCCGGAAATGACACTTCCGCGCAAGATGAGCCGACTTTTCCGTCGGGAATCAAGGTTCATCTTGCGCGCATCTCCCTCGAAAAAGTGGCTCTTGCCGCTTTTCCGACAAGCAGAACCCCTCCGGTTTAGCCGGAGGGGTTGATTTATTCCGGGGCGGGGGACTCAGCGGCCCACCTCGATGCCGGCCAGATAGGCGCTGCGGGTGGCCTGATCCACCTTGCCGGGCTGGATGGCGTCGCCGATGACCCAGGTCTTGAGTCCGGCGGCCTCGGCGGCGGCCTTCAGGGGGGCGATGTCCACGCTCTTCATGCCCAGGGCAAAGAGGACGGTGTCGGCCTCCAGGGTCTGGACGCCGCCGGCGTTCTCCACCTTCACGCCGGTGGGGGTGATCTCCAGGCAGCGGGTCTTGGGCAGCATGGCCATGCCGCATTTCTCCATCTCCCAGATCAGGGCCTCCCGGTACATGCCGAAGGACTCGTTGGCCAGCCGGCCCAGCAGCTCCACCACGGTGACCTCGTGGCCGGTCTTCTGGAGGAAGAGGCCGGCCTCGCAGCCCACCAGGCCGCCGCCCACCATAACAATCTTGTGGCCGGGCTTGACCTTGCCGTCGTACATGTCCATGGCCTTGTGGGCGTGCCCGATGCCGGGCACCGGGGGACAGGAGGGCAGGGAGCCGGTAGCAAAGATGACGCCGTCGGCACCGAAGGAGGTGATGTTCTCCGGCGTGATCACGGTGTTGAGCCGCACGTCGATGTCACGGCGCTCCACCTCACGCACCAGCAGGTTCTTGAAGTTCATCAGGTCGGGCTTGTCGGTGTCCACGTCGGTGAACCGCAGCAGGCCGCCCAGGCGGGGGCCCTGCTCGGCCAGGATGACCTTCTGGCCCCGGTCACAGGCGGTGATGGCGGCCTGCATGCCGGCCGCGCCGCCGCCCACGATGAGCACGGTCTCCTGCTTGGAGGCGGGGGCCAGGGTGTCGGGATCGAAGGGCAGGTGGGCCAGGGGGTTGATGGTGCAGTGGCCCACGTAGAGGGCCAGCTCCTCGCTGGTGAAGGGCAGGTCGTCATAGCCCTCCTCGGGGGAGCCGGGGAAGCACTTGTAGCAGCGCAGGCAGCGGCGGATCTGATCCTCATGGCCGCGCTTGGCCTTGTTGGCAAACTCGGGGTCGGCCAGCATCTGGCGGCCCAGGATGGCAAAGTCGATCTTGCCCTCGGCAATGGCCTGCTCGCACAGCTCGGGGGAGTTGATGCCGCCCACGGCGCCCACGGGCAGCTTGGTGTACGTCTTGATGATGGCGGCGTTGTCGATGTTCAGGCCGTGGGGGTGGAACATGGAGCTCTCGGTGCCCGACTTGACCGACGCCTCATAGATACCGCAGGTCACGTGGACGGAGGTGATGTAGGGCTCGGCCATGGCGACGAATGCGCCGGTCTCCTCGGGGGTGATGCCGCCGGGCTGGTGGTCGGTGCCGTCGATGCGCAGCTCCACCAGGAAGTCGGGGCCCACCGCCTCCCGGACGGCCTTCAGAATCTGGAGGGGGAAGCGGGCGCGGTTCTCCAGAGAGCCGCCGTAGCTGTCGGTGCGGGTGTTCATCAGGGGGGAGAGGAACTGGGTGAAGAGGAAGCCGTGGCCGCCGTGGATGAGCACGCCGTCAAAGCCCGCCTTCTGCATGTAGGTGGCGGAGACGGCGAAGTCGCGGGCGATGCGGGCCATGTCGTCCTCGTTCATGGGGTGCACCCTCACGCCGGCCAGGTTGGTGGTCTCGATGGGGCCGATGGCCTCCTCGTTGGGGCCGAAGGGCACCTTCTCCTTGCCGCAGTGAACCAGCTCGGCCAGCGCCACCGCGCCGTGGCGCTTGATGCGGCGGGCGTACTCGCCCACCGCCTGGAAGGTCTCCATGTCCTCCTCGGGCTTGGCAAAGTCAAAGGGGCGGAAGCCGGGGATGCGCACGGCGTCCACAAAGTTCACATCGGTCTCGCCCACGATGACGCAGGCGTTGCCGCCCCTGGCGCTGCTCTCCAGCTTGCGGTAGGTGAAGTCCCGGGCGTCCGGGTTCTGAACAATGAGGCCGAAGGCCATGGGGGCGCTGACGATGCGGTTGCGGTAGGTCACCTTGCCCACCTGCATGGGGGAAAACAGATGCTCGAATTTCATGACAATCAGACTCCTTTCTTAGATGCCGGGGAACTGGATGCTCTGGTACTTGGGCAGGCGCTCGGCCACCAGATGGCGCTTGGCCGGATCCATGAAGAAGCCGCCCTGGGTCTCGGCGATCTCGTCGCAGTGAACCCCGCGGCCCTCCTCGGTGGTGCGGTCACGCTCCAGCCCATTCTCGGCGATGACGAATTTCCAGCGCCCGTCCTCGGTCTGCTCCAGGGTGCCGCCCGCGCCGCACACCACGCACTCGATGGGGTACTGCAGCCCCTTCCACTGGGGCTCGCCCAGGCACAGGGCGTTGGAGTGGCAGTTGGGACACCAGCCGTAGTCGGGATCGCCCAGCCACTTGCGCTCGGCGGGGGGCGTGTTGAGGGCCTTCATCACGTTCAGGCCCATCTCCCGGGCCCGGGCCACCTTCTCCTCGTAGAGGAGCACCTGGGCGGGGGCGGGAACCTGGGTGGCCATGTACATGTCCACAATCTTGAAGCTGTTGGTGAAGGTGGTGGCCTGCATGCACTCCAGGGCCATGGACTGCCAGGAGCGGGTGGAGCCGCCCACGGCGATGAGCGCGCCCACCCGGTCCCGGGGCGCGATGGCGCCGATCTTGGTCAGGAAGGCCGACTCATAGGCCAGGTTGCGGTGCATGAACTTCAAAAACAGGGAGGAGGGCATCAGATCATAGGTGGGGGCGGAGAAGATCACCGCATCCTGTTCCAGCATCACATCCATGATTTTCTGCTTGTCGTCCTTGTCCGCCAGGGAACAGCCGGTGTTCTTCCCCATGGACATGCCCATGGTGCAGGCGGTGCAGCCGTTGCAGTCCAGGAGCTCGTAATCCTTCAGGTTGATCATGCGGACCTCGGCCCCCTGCTCCCGGCAGGCCAGAAGAGCCTCCTTGAGCAGGATTTCACAGTTGCTGTCCTTGCGTCCGGCGGTCACGCCCATTACTTGAAACGCCACGCGCATCACTCCTCTTTTATAATCGGGCAAATTGTATCACTCCGGGCGAAAAAAGTGAAATTCACGTTTTTTCCAGGATTGATAAAAAAGCGTTATCAATTTATAATACGAGCAGAGAGAGGAGGGAGCGCAATGAACACCGAGCAGCTTCGCTATTTCGTGTCGGTGGCCCGTTACCGGAACTTTACCGAGACGGCGCGGGAATTCTATGTGACGCAGCCCGCCGTGACCCATCAGATCTCCGCCCTGGAGCGGGAGGTGGGCGCACGCCTGTTTCTGCGCACCACAAGGAACGTGTCGCTCACCCGGGCCGGGGAGCTCTTCCTGGAGGACGCCAAGCGCATCCTGGACCAGGAGGAGCGGGCCCTGGGCCGCCTGCGCCAGCTAGAGTCCTCGGGATGTTGGGAGCTGCGCATCGGCTACCTCAATTCCCCCTCCCGCCACTTTTTGCCCCGGCTGATCGCCGCCTATCGGGAGGCGTATCCCCAGGTCCGCGTGGAGCTCATCCGGCGGGACGCCACCGGCATCCAGGCGGGCATCGACGCGGCGGCTTATGATGTGAGCTTCTCGGTGCTCTCCGACTTGAAGGGGATGAACGGCTACGCCTGCCGCAAGCTGGGGGCCGACTTCTACTGCCTGGTCTGCCCGCGGGAGCACCCCTGCCTGGACAACGCCGTGATCGACTACGCCAAGCTGGCCACGGAGCCCTTTGCCTGCCTGTCCCACACCGGCGGGGCCTATATGTATAAGCAGTTCCTCCAGATCTGCCGGGGACTGGGTTTCACCCCGGCGTCGGTCACAGAGTATCCCGCCCTGGAGGATGTGATCTTTGCCGTGGAGTGCGGACAGGCAATTGCCATTCTCCCTTTCCGGATTCGGGAGTACATGCATACCACCGGCCTGGCCTTTGTCCCGCTGGAGGGGCATGGGCAGACCATCGAGCTGGGGGTGGCGTGGCGGGAGCCCAGTGACAATCCGGCCGTGGAGTGGTTTATGGCCATGGTCAACCGCTGGCTTCTGGAGCATCCGGAGCTGTTTTAACGCAGACGCAAAAAAGTACCGTCAGGCGGCAGCGCCTGACGGTACTTTCGGGTACGGAGCGGTTTGCGAAAGGAATTAGTCGTAGATGCTGTCCACGTCCCAGTCGGTGATGATGCCGGTGGCGGCGTTGATGTCGCACTCATACTCCATGGTGCCCGAGACCATCTTGATCTCATAGATATAGCGGCCGTCGTCCCAGTCCAGGTGGCAGCGTACCACGGAGGCGCCGGAGGGGGCTTTTGCCAAAGCGATCTCCTTGGCCTTGGCCTCGCTGATCAGATTGTTGGTGGAGGTGCCAGGGGTGGAAGGGTTGGCGGCGTTGTTTCCGGGATTCCACAGGGAGAAATCATCCCAGTCATGGTCATAGGAGCGAATGGCGCCTGTCGTGGCGTCGATGCTGTAATCGTACTCCGTGTTCCCGGCGTAGAATTCCACCTCGTACTCGGTGCGGCCGTCGTCCCAGTCCAGTCCGGCCTTCACGAAGATGGCGTCGGCGGCCTTCACGCCGGCGTGGTTCAGGGCGATCTCCTTGGCCTTGTCTACGGAGATGTAGTTGGAGGCGGAGGGGGTGGAGGCGATATAGCGGTCGGGGGTGGTGAGGACGGCGGTATAGTTGGCGGAGTCAAAGTCCACCTTCAGGCCGGCGGCCTCACAGATGGCGCGGACGGGGGCGTAGGTGGTGCCGTTATAAGAGAACAGGGGGACATCCCTGCCCTTGGCGTCCTTGGGGGAGAAGACCGCACCGTTGAGGGTGATGCGGATGTTGTCATCCACGGTGATGGTGCGGCTGGCCGCCATGGCCGACACACCCAGGCCCACCGTCAGGGCAGCCACCAGAATACCACTGCAAAAGCCTTTTCCAAAACCCTTTTTCATCATCAAAACTCCTTTATCCTGTCAAATCTGCGGCGGGGTTTCCCGCCCGTTCTGACAGTAAAATGAAGCAGAGGGGCCGTTTATTGCACGGAAGCAAAAAAATATTATTTTTTTGGAAAGGCTTGACTTTTTCGCTGATTCCTATATAATAATATAGCTTGTTTCAAAACAGGCCATCCTTGCCCCCGCACAAGGGCGGGGGCCATACGTCCATAAGGAGGTGCAAAGAAAATGGCAAAACTGAGCGGAAACTACGAGGTGGTCTTCATCCTCAATCCCAACCTGGATGAGGAGGCCACCGCTGCCATGGTGGCCAAGTTCAAGACCCTGGTGGAGCAGAACGGCACCCTGGCTGAGGTTGAGGAGTGGGGCAAGCGCCACTTGGCCTATCCCATCAACGACCTGACCGAGGGCTACTACGTGCTGATGACCTTCAACGCTAAGCCCGAGTTCCCCCGTGAGCTGGATCGTATCCTGCGGATCACCGACGGCGTGATGCGTTCCCTGATCGTCTGCAAGGACGAGAAGTAAGAAGGGAGCGGCAGACATGCTGAACCGGATTATTCTCATGGGCCGTCTGACCCGTGATCCCGAGCTGCGCCACACCCAGACGGGGACCCCCGTGGCCTCCTTCTCCCTGGCGGTGGACCGGGACTTCAAGGACAAGACCACCGGCGAGAAGTCCACGGACTTCATCGACATCGTGGCCTGGCGTCAGACCGCCGAATTTGTCTCCCGTTTCTTCACTAAGGGCCGTATGGCCGTGGTGGAGGGCCGGCTCCAGCTCCGGGACTGGACCGACCGGGACGGCAACAAGCGCCGCACTGCGGAGGTGATCGCCGACAACGTGTACTTCGGCGACTCCAAGCGGGACGCGGAGGCGGGCGGCTATGCCGCGCCCTCCGGCGGGTTCGGCGCTCCGGCCGGCGGCTACTCCGCCCCCATGGGCGGCGGCGATCAGTTCGCCGAGCTCTCTGACGACGACGGGGAGCTGCCCTTCTAACACATTTTGCGCACGACAGTCGGTGCGCAGCAATAAAACAAGACGGGCTGAAGGCCCGTGAAAAAGGAGGTTCCCTGTTATGGCTATGGATAGAGAGCGCCCCCGCGGCCGCAAGCGCCGCAAGGTCTGCACCTTCTGTGTGGACAAGGTGGAGCACATCGACTACAAGGACGCGGTCAAGCTGCGCCGGTTCCTGTCTGAGCGGAGCAAGATTCTGCCCCGCCGCACCACCGGCACCTGCGCCATGCACCAGCGTCAGCTCACTGAGGCCATCAAGCGCGCTCGTCAGATCGCGCTGCTGCCCTTCGTGACCGACTAATTGCAGAAGCAAACGAGAGGCCAGCCCTTCGGGGCCTCTCGTTGTTTGCATTGGGGGACGGCGGGCGGCCACAAGGGCCGCCCCTACAAACTGGTAGGGGACTTTGTAGGGGCGGGGTTTATCCGCCCGCCTCCTATGCGTTCGCGGGCAGCTCCGGCACGGCGGCCTCCGGGAAGGAGACCACGGCCTTGAAGAGATCACCGTCGATATCCAGGCGGAAGGCGCCGCCCTGGAGCTCGGTGAGGCTGCGGGCGATGGACAGGCCCAGGCCGGAGCCCTCGGTGGTGCGGGACTCCTCCCCCCGGACGAACCGCTCCATGAGCCGCTCGGCGGGGATGTTGAGGGGCTGGCGGGAGATGTTCTTGATGGACAGGACCACCTTGCCCTCCCAGCGGCACACCTCCACATAGATGCGGGTGCCCTCCAGGGCGTACTTGTTGCAGTTGGAGAGCAGGTTGTCGATGACCCGCCACAGGTGGCGGCCGTCGGCCAGGATGGAGCACTCCTCCTCCGGGAAGGCGGGTACCACAGTGAGCCGGCTCTGGGCAAATTTTTCCTCAAACTCCCCCAGGGCCTGCTGGACGAGCTGCACCATGCCCAGCCGGTCCAGGTGCACCGACAGGCTTCCGGTGGACGCCTTGGACGCCTCCACCAGATCCTCCGTCAGCTTCTTGAGGCGCTGGCTCTTGCGGTCCAGCACCTCGATATATTCCTGGGCCTTGGGATTGTCGATGTCCTGCTTTTTCAGCAGATCCACATAGTTGATGATGCTGGTCAGAGGGGTCTTGAGATCGTGGGAGACGTTGGTGATCAGCTCGGCCTTGAAGCGCTCGCTCTGGATGCGCTCGTCCACGGCATTTCCGATGGCGGCGCCCAAATCGTTGAGCTGCCCGGCGTGCCGGGCCAGGTCGCTGTACATTTTGTGGGTGTCGATCTTGAAGTCCGGGTCGCCCCCCACGATGCGGCCGGTGCCCTCCCGCACCCGCTTCCATTGGATGGTCCAGCGGCAGAGGCAGTAGAGCACAAAGCCCTGAAACACGGGGATGAGGAAGATGGTCAGCGTGGTGAGCAGGGTGCCGGCCAGGTAGAGCAGAAAGAGCACCACCACCCGGCCCGTCATGGGCCAGCTCCGGGCCGCCGCCCGGCAGCCCCGGGCGATCAGCTTGCACAGCATACAGATGAGGGTATTGCTCCACAGGGTGCGGGTCTTGATGCGGGTGGCCACGGTAAGGCAGAAGGCCAGGACACAGCCCAGAATGGCTACGGTGATGACACACATGCCGACCAGCAGGTCGGTGGCCAGTTGGGATACGTTGAGGCCGAAGGCGATCGCGTCCCCCGCGTTGAGAAGGAGGGCGATGGCCCAAAACGCGCCGAAGGCCAGCAGATCCAGCGGGATGCGGTCGAACCAGTTGCACCTCGGGCGGCTCTCCTCCTTCCGCCAGCCGGCAGCCCGGAGCAGAAACACCAGCAGGAGTATCCCTGCGATGTCCAGCACCAGGGCCAGCACCGCCAGGGCGGGGAGGTAGCTGGCGTACTGCTGGTAGTCCTGGTAACTGTCCCAGAACTCGTCCTGGACGGTGAGCGGGTCGGTTGCGCCGTATTCCAGGGCCAGCACGGAGGTGGTCACCCGGCTGTCCATCTGCTCGTCATAGTTCCAGGTATAGCCGTCAAAGGTGTAGCCGTATTGGGCGGCGAGCCCGGCATCCTCCGGGGTGACGAGCTGCTTGGTGCCAGCGGCGTCGGGAAGGGCGATATAGAGGAGGTAGTACTGCTCCTTACCGTTCCAGACCACATAATCCTGCTCGCGGGCGGCCCCGTTCTGGGTGAGGGAGAGCTCCTCCTGCTCCACAGCGTGAACGCTCTCGTCCAGGGAGGCCGCCCCCTCCAGGTTGGAGTAGACGAGGGTGCCGGTGTCGTTGCGCCGGATGGCAAAGCGGAAGTTGGTCCGCTCCGGAGAGAGGGCCTCCTCCAGCATGTCCAGCCGCCGCTGGTCCAGGTAGGGCAGGGCGCCGTTCCACTCCTGGTTTTGGAGCAGCCGGGCCAGCTCGTGCACCTGACTGGAGCGGTTATACAGGTCGGAGTAATAGTCGTTGCTGTCGTAATACCCGCTGCCCAGCCACAGGGTATCCCACTGGTAGAGGATAAAGACAGTGGACCAGAAGCCGCCGGCGCCCACGGCCAAGGCCAGAAGGACGGCGGCCGTCTTGGCCGCCAGACTGGTTCGGAATCGTTTCATGGCATTACCTCCTGGAATATGGGCGGGGTGCGGCCGGAGCGAGCGCCCCCTAGACCTTTTCCATCTTGTACCCCAGCCCCCAGACCACCTTGATGTACCGGGGGTTGGCCGGGTCGATCTCCAGCTTCTCCCGCAGGTGGCGGATGTGGACTGCCACCGTGTTTTCCGAGCCGAGAGAGGGGTCGTTCCACACCAGCTCATAGATCTGGCTGGTGGAGAACACCCGGCCGGGGTTCTTCATCAGCAGGAGAAGGATGTTGTACTCGATGGGGGTGAGGCTGACCCCCTCCCCGTCCACGGTGACCGATTTGGCCCCGTCATCCAGCGCGATGCCGCCGTTGGTGAGCAGGGCGGGATTGGCCTCCCCGCCGCCCTGCTTGCCGCCCAGGCTGGTGTAGCGCCGGAGCTGGCTCTTGACCCGTGCGATGACCTCGATGGGATTGAAGGGCTTGGTGATGTAGTCGTCCGCCCCGATGTTCAGCCCCAGGATTTTGTCGCTGTCCTCGCTCTTGGCGGTGAGCAGGATGATGGGCACGTTGCAGCTCTCCCGCAGCTTGGCCGTGGTGCGGATGCCGTCCAGGCCGGGCATCATCACGTCCAGCAGGATCAGATCCACCGGCTCGCGCTCCGCCAGGCGCAGGCACTCCAGCCCGTCGTAGGCCTTCACGGTGGCATAGCCCTCGCTGGTCAGGTAGATGTCCAGGGCGGAGACGATGTCCTTGTCGTCGTCGCAGATCAGGATGGTATTCATACAGTCACCTCAGATTGTAAAGTCAGTATAGCAGACGAAGCTTAAGGGGCGAGGGGGAAAATCTTTAAAAAGCGTTTAAGATTCCATGTTATCAAAGAACCAAAAGCAATCAAATTGTTAATGAAGTGTGCAATCAATAATAACTTTTCAGAACTTTTGATGTATTGTTCTATTTGCACATATTTAAGAAGAAAGTTACAAATACTTAGGAAACCTTCTGTAGCTCTTTAGCCAAAAACGAAACATCTACGTGCGTATAATGCTCGGTAACATCTCCATCAGAATGTCCTAAGATACGCTTTATAGCGACTTCGTCCACCCCAGCCATCCTCATTCGAGATGCGGCGGTATGCCTGCACCAATGAGGGGTAGCACCAAGTGCCCCTAATTCTTCCATGACTCCAGAGAAGAGGGCCCGGTATTTGCGTGCCGGTATTGCATTACCGTCGTCATCACAGATAATAGTTTTACCGTCCCTGGACAGCCACTTGGTCAGATATGGCATGATTTTAGGGTGTACCGGGACAATCCGATTTTTCCCGGCCTGTGTTTTTAGTCCGCCCTGCAAATAGTTCCCATCTGGATGATAGGAAAATCTGGTGAGCCCCAAAAACTCAGATACTCGGAATCCAGTATAACATAGCATTAGTACGGTATCGGCCCAAGGGAATCCAGAGGACGCTAATTTCTCAATCTTCCTCATAGTGATATCATCAAAGGCGCCTTTCTCCACTTTTGCTCCAACGATGGGCACCTCGACAAACTGTGAATAATCTTTTGCAACAAGATCACGTTCCATTGCGTGCTTAAAAAGAGCTTTCATCAACAGTTTGTCGTTATTTATACTGGACTGTGACAGTCCAGCAGTTTCATCTTTGTCGATGACTGCCTGTAAATCATCTACCGTTATCTTTGATATCTCCTTCCCCTCCAGGGAACACAGACGGCCCCAAGAGGCTTTATAGCTGGCGATAGAGGCGGATCCTGCCTTTGTATACTTTTTGGCCGACCACTGAGCATATACGTCCCCCCAAGTAACGGCGAGTGACTTTGCCGGGATATTAGATGCCAAATATTTATCGAGGGCCTCCTGTGCTTCTTTGGCAGTTCTGTGGTAGGATAAATACTTTTGCTTCCACAGCCCGGGCCGCTCCAAATATGACACTCTAACGGCGTATCGGTTTCTGCGGTTTGGGCCAAGATTTACAATACTTCCGGTTCCGTTCGCTCTTCTCATTGACTTTTCTCCCTATTCTGGTAAAATAAAGGGGTGATAATGGCGGCCAAACCTTATCACCCCTATGTGAGCCGCTCCTGGTGTTCCAGCACCGGGGGCGGTATTTTTATTTCGCTTTTTTCAGTTCGGCGATTTCCTGATTCATGGTGCGGATCGCCAGCTTAAGCACGGATACTTCGTTTCGCAGTTCCTCGATTTCACTTTTTGGCGTGATGGCGTCCATAATGGCCTGCTGTCCCTCGGCCAAAAGGTTAAATCGGGTTGTGACCTCCGTGTCCAATAAAACCTTTACATCGTGCATGATGTCCTGTTTCTGCTGTTCCAACAAGCCCTTCGTTTCAGACATGATGTCCTGTTTTTGCTTCTCCATCAACTGTGCGATTGCCTGCAAATCTTTTTCGTCAAGCATATGTAAATCCTCCTATTACAATTCTGTCGCTAGATTCTCGTTCTGTTTGGCAATCATGGGTTGGTGTACCATATCATAAGTATAGTCCAATAATCCGTTCTTTTCTAACGAAGCAATCTCTTAGCATATAGAAAATAAGCTGCCACAATTTGGTGATAACACATATTGCTTAAATAGAACTAACGTTCTATAATGATGAACAAGGGGAACAAAATTCCAGACCAAAATATTGGTAAGGTACAAATTGGGAGGAGGGCGCGAAATGACGCCAAATGGAGAAAAAGTTGAAATGCTTAAAAAAGAAATTGAACTTGTCATGGAGCGGAACAAAAATGAAACTTATTTGAAATCGCTCCTTACGCGCGCCCTCGTCCTCGAAAAACTACATAATAAGTGATAAAAAGGCTCCGGGAAACCGGGGCCTTATTTTTTTGTAAAGCCGTCTATCAGTTTTCTGATGGCGGCTTTTTCGTCGTCCTCCATAAACCAATATGCCTTAATAATCCGCTTAATCAGATCATCATCAGACATGTGGATCTGCTCCATGACTTCGAGGAACTCCTCGTCCTCGTCCCTCTGGATATGGGGCTCTCCTTCTCCGGTACGCAGCCAGAGCTCGGAGATGTTAAATTCACGGCAGATTGAGTGGATTACTGCATCGGAGGGAACCCTTGCTCCGGTCTCATAAGTTGTTACCGTATTACCTTTGACACCTATTTTTTCTCCGAACTCTGATTGGGTCAACCCAGTATCTTTTCGGATCTGTTTAATCCTGCTTTTCAATATACACACCTCCCTGCAAGCAATTAGATTATATATTCTAAAACTCACTCTGTCAATATTATTTGCAAAAAAGATATTGACAATACTCACTAAGTGATGTAGTATATGGACAGAGTGAGGGAGGTGAGACGATGCCTGTATATGACACCAGCAAACTCGCAGATGCACGGACTGTTGCCGAAAATCTAGCAGGGCTCCCCAAAGAGGCGTTACTTTATATCGCAGGTTACGCCGAGGGGTACCGAGATAGACCCGCACGGAAACGCAAGAAGAAAGATAGCACCAATGGAGAAAAAGAAGCCCGCCCCTGACGGGGCGGAAATAAGGAAGTGGATGAGAAGAATGAATGATTTCGTCGAGAGAGCCAATGAAGCAATCTCAAATATGGCGGCGCAACCGCACAAGTGCGGAGATCTGGTGAGCATATATATCCCGGTTCCGCATGGGTTGGAAATCGGGAACAGCTACGAGGGAATCGACTTGGACAATGTCCGAGTTACTCCAGTAAGCGACGGAGTAGCCAGAGGTGCAGATGGGAAATTACTTTTTGATGCAAGCAAAATTGGCGCTGATTTGTACCTTGTGGAAGGGAATATGAAAAGGTAAAACCGCCCTGCGCGGAAACGCAGAACGGCTTTACAAAGTCACTTGCTCCCTAGTTTTTGGCTCCAATCGGAACCACGTTCCATCGTGTAAAATGGCTTTCCGTTTTCGGGGAAGTAACCAACGGACACTACCACATATCCTTCTTCCTCAAAGCGGACACGCTCCTCGTCTGAGGTGCATGTAATTTTCTCAACCAAGCGTTTCACCTCCCTTCGCCACATTCTACCACGGCAAAGAGAGAAGCACAACAAAAAGCCCGCCCCTGACGGGGCGGGGAAGGATGTAAGTGGGGTGAAGATCATCATTGAGGCTGATTCTAAAGAAATTGCTGACCTCGTACTTACACTACAAAGCCAGCGGAATCAAGATGAAATTGCTAAGAACTATACGATAGATATCTTTGGAAACAAATACCTCGATTACGAAAGTGGGGGCCGGGGATGTTCCAATGGATAGCTTTAGCTTTTGCGGCGCTTGAAGCAGGGTACATATTTATTTGTTGGTTCTTTGATGAGGAAATAAATGCGACAACGGTTTCTGTGCTTTCCGCAATAACGATTTTTTGGATAGCAATGCATTTCCTTGTTTCATAAATTTAATGGAGCACAACAAAAAGCGCCCCGGCCAGTGCATCACCACCGACCAGGGCATGACACCACGTAACGCAGCTACGAGGTATCGGAGACAGTATATCACATCCTCCGGCCTCTGGCAAGATTGGAGGATTTTTTATGGCCAAAGATGGGCAGCTCAACGAGACTAGCACGAAGCGGGAGATTGAGAACCGCTTCACCAATGCACGCCGCGTCATGGACGACCTATGCCGGGCTTACTATGGGATGACTTGGGATGAGCATGAGCGGCTCCACGGGGAGAAGGGAGGCGAAAACGATGAGGCCAAGAACGAGAGAGCGGCCACCGGTTCCAACGGACAACGAGATACTAGCATATGACAATGTTCCCTTGGACGTTGCGGCCCGATATCTGGACTGGCCCGAACAAACGGTAAGGCTGGCGCTCAGAGAAGGCCGGGCAACCTTCGGGATTGCGGTCAAGGACAAGGCGCTTACATACAAGATCAGCCCCGGAGGGCTGGTCAAGTACAAACGGGAGGGCGTACCGTGCTTTGACTACGAAACCATCGTACACATGATACGGACTGCGGTGGCGAGCACCATTCAAAGCGAAATGAGCGATTTCAAGACAGAACTTTTCAACTAATGAAAGAGAGTGAAAAAATTATGGGAGCACAAACCGAGCGCGACAGGCGCGCAAAGGCGTACAGCTACCGGGTCTACCGCCGCCGGGTACAGCAGGCGCAGGCGGTGGCACAGCGGGTGCAACTGGCGGTGGTTGCCGGAGCGGCGCTGGTTCTGGCTATTCTGGTGGCAGCGAGCCTATGAAAAAGCAACTGATCGTGACTACCGTATACCTGTTCTTTTTGTTGGCGCTGGTTGCACTGATCGAAATCATCTGGGGCCAGGAACCGGAGAGCCAGGCCATTGAGACCCCGGCAGCAACCACCACCCCGTCCCCCACGCCCACCGGCCCGCTCACCATCCAGATCACCGGCCTGGAGGGCGCGGAGAGCATCGACGATGTGTGGGCGACGATTACCATCCCGAAAGAATAACTACGCCCCGGCTAGTGGCGACACACCAGCCGAGGCAGAAAGGGGGAATATGATGTCAAGTTCTAATAATTGTGAAACTAAGAAAGCGGTTTTAACGGTTGAGGCGGTCCAAGAACATCTAGCTCAGACGGCTCAATCACGCCAATGTCTATCAGCAAAGATATTACAGTCATGGCCGAAATTTGGCTTGTGTATAAAGAAGAATTAACAGCCATTTTCATGGCAACGGTGTTTGGATCGTCAGAATCTTTTATTCCGTTCATAATTGCACTTGCCAATTCATCTGATTTCGCTTTTGAGTAATCGTCCAAAAAATCGCAACACCACTTTAATAAATCCACTCTAGTCACTTTATTCACCTCCTCCCTACCGCCTACATTTTACCATGGAAACGAGTGGAGAACAACAAAAAGCGCCGCTCCCCGGTGTACGAGACCGGAGGGCGGCAAGGGGAACATTTGTTTATTTACATTTTATAACGATTAGAAAGGAAAGTCAAATGAAATTGTATCAAAAGCGCAATGGAAATATGTCCAATCAGGACTGGCTTGACCTTGGTACGCTTCTTCTTAAGCTGGGCTATGTAGTTTCCATAGGAAAGGAGAAGCAAAGCGGATCTATGTACCGTTCTTATATCGAAATCCAGGGAAACGGACTGGAGAAGGAGGAGCTGTAATGCACATCCCATTGTATGACAGCCAGACGACTCCGGCATCTGCTTATTGCGAGAAGTGCCGCCAGGAGGTCTACCGCGGCGAGGCCCGGTTTCAGTGGGAGGGGCGGTGGCTCTGCCCGGACTGCTTCCGGGCCGCGGTCAATAAGGCCCTGAATGACTGCCCGGAGCAGGTGGCGCAGGAGATGGGGCTGGAAGTGGAGCGGTACGTATGAGCCGCGAGACCTGCGTGCGCTACTACACCACCGGCACGGCCACAGTGGCCGTCCACTTCCCCAATGGGCTGACGGTTTGCCAGTGGTGCCCCTACATCCAATACCGGGAGGGCCTCAAGCGCCACCAGTGTGCCCTCACCGGCGAGTTCCTGCCCTATCCATTTGACGGGATGGGGAATGAGTGCCCGATTACATTTGATAAGGAGGACAAGCAACATGAGTTTGACAGTTAAGGAGACCAAGGGCGGCGGCAGCGCTCCCATTGAACCAGGAGCGTATCCGGCCCGCTGCGTGGGCGTGGTCGATCTGGGCATCCAGCACAACGACTTTAACAACAAGGATCAAGAAAAGGTACGGCTTATTTTTGAGCTACCCACGGAGCGCGTGCAGGTGGACGGTGAGGACAAACCCCGCTGGCTCAGCAAGCCCTACACCGCCTCCCTCCATGAGAAGTCCACCCTGCGCCACGATTTGGACGCCTGGCGCGGTAAGCCCTTTACCCAGGAGGAGCTGGCCGGGTTCAATCTGGCGAATGTAATCAACGCCCCCTGTTTACTTACCGTGGTCAACCAGGAGGGCAAGAATGGCGGTACTTATGCGAAGATCGCCGGTATTTCCAAGCCTATGAAGGGAATGGAGGTTCCGCCCCTTGAAAACGAGACGATTCAGTTTGACATGGATGCAGAGGACGCCGAAGAGACACTGAAAAAGCTTCCAACCTGGATGCAGGAGGAAATCCAGAAGTCCGTGACCTGGAAGGCGAGGACGTCCGGCCCTTTTGAAGATGCCGACGAGGACGGCGAGCTCCCGTTTTAAGGGGGCCTCCGCCCTATGGAATACATTAAAATCCCTATAATCTGCGCCGACGCCATTTTGGCCCTCGGAGAAGCGGAGTGTGGCCGGTTGCTTATGTCCCTTCTGGAATACAGTAGGGGCGGAGGTACGGTTGAACCCCGTGGTGCTGAGAAGTCAATCTATCTAATTTTGAAAGCGCAGATGGACAAGGATACAGAGACAGGGCGGAAACGTGCGGAGAACGGGCGGAAAGGCGGCATAGCAAAGTCTAGCAAATTAAAGCAAAATCTAGCAAGCGATAGCATACCCCCTTCCCCGCTTCCTTCTCCCCCCATGCCC
>NZ_CAXSQB010000051.1:0-25305 GCF_964239415.1 Clostridium sp. ATCC BAA-442
CGGGCGTTCCTCCTTTTTGACCGCTCCTCCGCCCTATGAAAATGGAGTAGGGTCGGAAGGCTTGAATTTTGGGGCGCGGCTGTATAAGCGCCGGCAGAGTTCGGGCAATTCATACAGAGCGTTTAGGACGGCGCGGCAGCCGGGGGCCTGGGCGGCGTCCCCCAGGCCGATGGGAAAAAAGCCGCCTGCATTTGCGGCCAGGATTCCGGCGGAGGCGTCCTCCACCACAGCACACTCATCAGGGGAAAGGCGTAATTTCCGCGCCGCCAGCCGGAACACTTCCGGATCAGGTTTCGACTTGGTAATCTGACTGCCATCTGCCACCGCGTCAAAGAATCCGTCCAGTCCGGTTCGTTCCAAAATGAGGGGGGCGTTTTTGCTGGAGGAGCCGATGCCTGTTTTCCAGCCGTTCTCCCGCAAAGTGCGGAGCACATCGACTGCCCCAGGGGCCAGTGCCTCTGGCCCCATACGTTCCAGATAGCTGCGATAGAGCCGGTTTTTCTCGGCTGCCATCTGCTCCTTCTCCTCCTGGGAGTAGGTCTTACTGCCAAGGCTCAGAATAATCTCCAGGCTCTCCATCCGGCTGACACCTCGGAGGCGGTTGTTTACCTGTTCGTCAAAAGGCAGGCTCAGCCTATCGGCCACCGCCTTCCACGCAAGATAATGGTAGTGGTCGGTATAGCACAGCACGCCGTCCAAATCAAAAATGATACCGCACATCCCCATATCAGCATTCCTCCACAGGGAGCACTTCCCAAGTCAGCGGGAATCGGTAGTCGCCCTCTATGTGGACGGCTCCATCAGACCAGGTGATATCCAAGTCGGTGCCCAGCTCGTCCCGGAAGCGGAAACGCCCGCATTCCCCAGCCAACAGCAGGTGCAGAGGAGCATTTCCGTCTGCCCGCTCTCCCGCCGGAGCGCCGGGGGCCGAGTTCGCATCAGAACGGAGCGCCAGACCATAGCCCGCCCGCAGAAAGACCGACAGCCTCCGGTCTCCGCCCGCTACGATGGTCTGCCCTCCGGCCGCCGCGCGGCGGTCGAACAGGCCGATCCACTGTCCTTCCGGAAGGTAGACCGCGCGCTTCTCGGCGTTTTCTTCCAGCAGCGGCGCCACCAGCAGACTGTCACCCAGAAGGAATTCATCTTCGCAGTCCCATACCAGCGGATCTTCCGGCCACTGATAGACCAGCGGCCGCATCATAGGCTTGGAAGCTTCCGCACAGTCCAGCGCGACACTGTACAGGTAGGGCAGAAGTTCCATCCGCAGATTATGCCAGAACCGCATCTCGTCCACGAACTCCGGCTTACCGTAAGCCGCCGCCAGATTCCACGGGCTCCGCTCATTGTTCCCCTCTCCCCCAGGCATCAACTCGCGGAACTGCCCTCCATCCGGCTCGGAGTGCCATTGCATCACCGGCACAAAGCAGGCCAGCTGTGTAGCCCTGCGGTACAAGTCCAATGTGGGGAGCGGCCCTGCAAAGCCCCCGATGTCGAAGCCCCAGAACGGGATGCCGGTCAGGGCAGCAGACAGCCCCGCCCGCAGGGCGCTGGCCAACTCGCTGTTCTGGGACTGCTGATCTCCAGCCCAATGGATAGGCGTGGTATGCTGACCAGCGTAGCCCGCCCGGCTGAACAGCGCCTGAGCCGAACCCAGATGTTTGGTGTAAGCCGCCGTATACTCCTGGGCATAGCGGTTCTTTCCGGCCCGGCCGGAGCTTCCATCCGCAAAGCGCACATCTTCCCGGTAGATGAACTCGCCTCCATCGGTCTTGAACCCGTCTATCCCCATCTCTGTGAGATAGTTTCGCTTGGAAAACCAGGTCTCCTCTGCGGCAGGGTTGGTGAAGTCGGGGATCATGGAGCCGGCGAACCAGTATCCCTCCGGGATGGTATAGGGACTCCCATCTGCGTTGTGGACGCAGAGGCCCCGGGCGACGGCATCCGCCTGGTCCAGCTCATTTTGCGCATTGAGCGGCTCATCCGGCCCCTGCTTTTTGTAGACGGGGATCTGCCACAGCAGGAAACGGATCCCCTTCTCGTGAAGCCGCTGTACCATACCAGCGGGATCCGGCCAGGGGGAATCGGAAAAATCGAAGTCCTCCAGCCGGAATGCGCCGCCATTCGGCTTAGGAACATACCTTGCGCCCCGGAAAACATAAAAGGTAGCCTCATCGCTCCACGCCTCGGCCACCAAGGCGCAGACTGGAAAGCCGTGTTCCTCCGCCTGCGCCACCGCCCGCTCCACTTTCTCCTGGCTGTCCCAGTGGTTGGCGGAGATCCACGGCCCAAAGGCCCATTTGGGCGGCAGCTTTGCCGGGCCGAACAGATCCATGTAATCCCGAATGATCTCTCCGGGCATCCCCGAAAACAGCACGACGCGGCAATCCACAGGCAGCTCCGCGCAAACCGCTTTCTCACCAAATCGGAAGCTGGTGCGCTCATCCGTGGCCGCATATAGCCCGAAGCCCGTATTTGTCCAGAAGAAAGGCGCCGGGCAGTAGGTTTTCCCTCCCTGAAAGCAGAACTTCTCCTCCACCTCATTGACCGCCGTATGTCCCTTCTGATTCACGGCATTGTACTTCTCTCCCATGCCATAGGCCCCGTCATAGTGCAGGGAGACCGTCAACTCCCCCCGCTCCCCCGCAGGGCTCCAGCAGAGGGCGGCCATACCGCCCGGATAGGGAAATTCCAGGGACCGCGCCTGGCCGGAACACAAAATCTCTCTCATCGGTTCACCCCTTGATGCCGCCTGCCATCAGGCCGTTTTTGAAGTGCTTCTGCGCGAACAGGTAGATGATGATAATTGGAATCATGGAGATCAGGCTGCCTGCCATCAGCACATTGTACTCGGTATTGTACTGGCCGTTCAGTGTGGACAGGGCGATGGGCAGGGTCATCTTGGCCCGGTCAGTCAACATCAGCAGAGGCCAGAGATAGTCGTTCCAGGACTCCATAAAAGTGGTCACCGCCAGCGTTGCCAGGGTCGGCGCGCACAGCGGCAGGGCCACCCGGGAATAGACCTGGAAAATGTTTGCCCCATCCACCCGTGCGGCGTCCAAATAGTCCACCGGTACGGTACGCATCTGCTGAACCAGCATGAAAACTGCAAAGGGGCGGAAGATGGAGGGGAGGATCACACTGGCATAGCTGTCGATCAGGCCCAGCCGATTCATGATCACAAAGAGCGGGATCATAGTCACCTGTGTGGGGATCATCATGGTGGCCAGGTAGAGCTTGAGCAGTAGGTTCGCGCAGCGGAAACGGATTTTGGCAAAAGCGAAGGCTGCCATCGAGGCAGAAATCAGGGTGATGACAGTGTAGGACACGGAAATAAAGAGGCTGTTTCCAATCGTCTTTAGGAATGGAAAACGGGAAAATACCTCACCATAGGCATCCAACGAGGGCTCTGCCGGAATCCACTCAATGGGGATGGACATGAGAGCACCCCGGCTCTTGAGAGAGGTGGAGATCATCCACAGGAAGGGGATCATGGCCACCACGGCAATGAGGATGGAGACCACATAATAGCCTGTGGTGCCCAGTCTGCGTTTAGCTGTCATAGTTGACCCACCTCTCTTGGCCCTTCATCTGGATGGCGGTGCACACCATAATGATGGCGAACAGGATCCAGGAGAAGGCCGCCGCATAGCCCATGCGGTAGTAGCGGAAGCCATACTTGTAGATGCGCTCCACCATGACCTGTGTGGCGCCATTGGGGCCGCCGTCGGTCATGATCATGATTTGCGGGAAGAGCTGGAATGCGTTGATCAGGCTGACGATCAGCACATAGAAGATAGCTGGGGTCATCAGCGGCAAGGTGATCTTCCAGAACTTCTGCCAAGAGCCTGCGCCGTCCAGCGATGCCGCCTCATAGTAGGACTTGTTGATGCCCACCATACCGGACAAGAGGATGAGGCCAAAGAACCCCATATCCTTCCATACCGACACCAGTACGATAGCCGGCATGGCCCAAGCCTCGTCCAGCAGCCAGCCCGGCCCCTGTATTCCGAAAACGGCCAGGATGTTGTTGACCGCGCCATACTCCGGGGATAGCATAGACTTCCAGATCATGGAGGCTGCCACCCAGGAGGTGAGCACCGGGATATAGTAGATGATACGGAAGGCTGTTACGCCGGGGCGCTGGCGGCTGAGCAGATAGGCCACCCCCAGAGACGCCACCAGCATCAGCGGAATGTACATGATGATATAGCGGAAGGTGTTCCACAGCACCCCCCAGAACTCGGGGCTGGAGAGAATGGCTTTATAATTATCCAACCCGATAAAATGCTCCTGAAAGAAGCCGGGGGCCGTCAACTGATCCAAGCCGTTCCAGTCAGTCAGGCTGATAAAGGCGGATATGAGCAAGGGCAGCAGGGAAAATACCAGCAAGCCAATGAGGCTGGGCATCAAAAAGGGAGACGCGGTGATCAGCCCCTCCTGCCCGGGTCCCTTTCGCCGCTTCCGTTTGACTAACATGGTTGGGAAACACCTCCTCAGAAAATCGAACAGGGGAGGGGCACAAGCCCCCCCCCTGCCCCTTATCAGCTAAGGGAAATCTGCGCCTCGCATTCGCTCTGCGCCTGATCCAGGGCTTCCTGTACGGTTATGGAGCCATTGGCGGCGGCGGACAGCTTCTGACCAATGATATCGCTCATCAGGGCATAGTCCTCGATCACTGGCGGTACCACCAGATAGTCCAAGGAGTCAAACACAGCCTGGCGGTTATCGGGCGGCGTCATGTCCAGATAGGAGGCCAGGGTATCCTCGTCACTGACGGCAGGCAGATCCCAGCCCGCCTCAATGCGGATCTCAGCGGCGGCGGGGCTGGAGGCCAGCCAGGTGATCCAAGTAGCCGCGGCATCCTTGTGCTCGCTGTCGGCATTGATCACCAGGCCGTTGGAGAAGAAGTGCGTGGCCTTTTGCTCCTGACCAGGCTCAATCGTGATATCCCAATTAAAGTCACAGCCATCGGCAAAGGACTGGAATGCCCAAATACCGGTGGGGATCATGCCCAGACGGCCGCTCATGAACAGATCCCAGTCACCCATGCCGCCCATCTGCACGTCCGTGGGCTGGACGTTGCTGACCAGCACGCGGTCGGCCATCATCTGAGCGGCGGCCACGTTCTCGGGGGAGTTGATGGTAAACTCCGTCTTGTCCTCATTCAGCAGGCTGCCGCCGAACTGGGCGCAAACCTTGTAGAACTCGTTGTAAGTAAGGGGCTGGTAGTAGCCGTAAATATCATCGCCCAAGGCGCGGATGGCCTCAGCCGCCGTCTGCACATCATCCTGCGTCCAGTCTGCGGTGGGATAATCAATGCCGGCCTGGTCAAACAGGTCCTTGTTGTAGACCAGCACCACATTGGAGAAGTTGCCGGGCAGGCCGTACTGCTTGCCGTCCACGTTGAACGCGCTCAGTGCAGTCTCGTCCAGGCGGCTGAGGTCCACACCGCTGATCTCGGCCAGCACGCCCTTATTGGCATAGGAGGCGAAATTCTCGATGTTCAGCTCATAGCAGTCAGGCGCCGTGCCGCCGGCCACGCGGGTTTGCATTTGGGTGAAATAGTCATCCATGGCGATGGTTTCGATCTCAACCGTGATGTTAGGATGCTCCTCATGGAAGGCCTCGTACATTTTCTGCAGGGTTTCCTCATTGCCGCCGGACGCGTTGAAGTTGCAGTAGGTGATGGTCACAGGCTCCTCAGCCGTCTGCTGTCCGGTTTCATCAGCAGGGGCAGAAGATGGGCTTTCGGTCGGAGCACTGGACGGGCCGCATGATGAGAGCAGGAGCGCCAGCGACATTCCGCCGGCCAGGATCGCCAGAGACCGCTTTTTCATTGCATGGTTCCTCCTTTTCAAAATTAAGACATGTGTTGTTCCATTCTTACCCTATATTGAGACCTTTTCAGGTTGTCTCCGTTTTGATCTTGCGGACAGAGCCCCGCTCCACCAGGGACACCGGCAGGATCAACTCCTGCTTGGTCAACTCCGGCTCATTGATATTGCGGATCAACAGCTCCACCGCTTTTTCCCCCTTCGCTGAGATCTGCTGCTTTACGGTAGTCAGTCCCGGGGTCATGTACTGCGCAATCTCCAAATCGTCAAACCCCATAAGGGAGATCTCGTCCGGTACCTTGACACCGCGCTCATAGAAAGCTTTTGCCGCTCCGATTGCCAGAATATCTGCCGCAGCTACCACCGCTGTGGCAGGGAGTCCCGCGTCCATGAGCCTTTGGGCAGACGCGATGCCGTCTTTGTAGTCAATGTTCCCTTCAAAGACCAACTCCTCTCGGAAGGGAAGCTCATACTCTGCCAGAGCGTCCCGATAGCCGGCCAGGCGTTTCTTCATGACGCCGTTTTCCTTGATGCGGCCGCTGAAAAAAGCGACGGCACGGTGACCGCAGTCCAAAATGTACTTGGTCGCCAGATAGCTGCCGTAAGCATCGTCGATGCGTACATTATGGTAATAGTGGTCATTGCAATAGCTGTCGATCAATACGATAGGGATCCGGCTCTCCTTCATCTGCTGGTAGAAGGAATCCGGATACATGCCGATGACAATGATCCCGTCCAGATTGCGCTCCTTTGCCAGGGTCAGATAGCTCTCGTTGGCATCCGTAGCAGAGATGATCACATGGTAGCCTTTCTGTCTGGCGCACAGTTCAATGCTTCCCAATATCTCAGAGTAAAACTGGTTCTGAAACATGAGTCGGCTTCCAGCCTCGGTCTGAGGGACCACTACGCCGATCAGCCTGGAATCCTGTCTGGCGCTGCCCAGGGTACGGGCTGCCATGTTTGGTGTATAACCCAACCGCTCGATGGCCTGCTCAACCCGCCGGCGTGTCTCCTCAGAAATCGGGCGCTTCCCACTCAATGCATAAGAGACGGCCGCGCTGGTGACGCCAGCCTCTTTGGCGACATCCCTCATGGTGACCCGATTGGCCGACATGCTATACCACCTCGTTTAATTTAATCGTTTAAACTATTCCATAAGCAAATAATAGCCAATAACAACTCTATTGTCAAGATATAAATTAACATTTTTCACAAAACAATTATTGACTTGCGCCCAAAATATGTTATAGTTAGATTGCCAATGGTTTAACCGATTAAATCCGACAGTGAGGGATCTCTATGCAAGAGTGTTATTTGCCTACCGGCAACGAGTGGGTCTCTCTTCCCACTCTCCAGGCCTGCACCGGGGCGCTGGAGTCCTTTTCCTTCCTGCACATGGGACATAAGGGCCTGATCGAGCAGAGGGGCGGCGCTTCTCTCCCGCTGATGACGCCTTTTTTTGAGACGGAAGGAGAAAGGGCCTCGCTTCAGTCTCTGACCTGGGGACGGAAATCCAACTGGATTCCGACCTTCTGCGGCACGGCCGGCTCCCTAGCGGTGGAGGGAATGCTTCTGGCTCCGGTGGGGGAACGTGGTTTTCTCTATCAGCTGACAGTACGCTCCACATCGGATAAGCCGCTGTCCTCTACTTTCGGTCTGGAAGGGTGCTGGGCCTCCGCATGGCACTGCGTCAACGAAGACAAGGAGATCGACGGGGCGCGCAGATGCTACACCAGCCTTTGGAACGACAGCCTGATCTTTGATATGCGCTGCGGACTGCCCCTTTTTGCTTTTGCGCCCATGATGGATCAGCCCTGCTCATCCACCTTTCAGGAGACGGATGCCGGTATCGTCTACCGTCTGGCCCACGCCTGCACGCTGGAACCCGGAGAAGCTGTTACTGTGACCTTCTACTGGGGGGTCGGCTTCGAGGAGGTGGCGGCCGCCACCAGCGCCAAGGAGATGCTGCGCCAAGGCTGGCAGCACGAGTTACAGGTGACCACAGACTGGCTGGACGCCCGCCGCTGGCCCATTCCGGATGCCCAGTTGGAGCGCCTCTACAATACCAATCTGTTCTTCTGCCTGTTCTACTCCGCCGGGATCACCTTGGATACCGAGGAGCTGGTTCTGGTCACCAGCCGCAGCCCGCGCTACTATGTGAGCGCGGCTTACTGGGACCGGGACAGCCTGCTGTGGAGCTTTCCTACGGTAGTGGACGCCGACCCGGCACTGGCCCGCCGGATGCTGGACTATGTATTCGGCCGTCAGCGGCGCAACCTGGGCGTCCACTCGCGGTACATCGACGGCACAGTCCTGGAGCCTGGTTTTGAGCTGGATGAACTGATGGCCCCGGTGCTGGCCCTGGAGCGCTATGTGGGTGCCACAGGCGACCGGGACTGTCTGGAGGACAACGCGATCCGCTCCGGGCTTACGGATATTCTGCGCACCTTGCGCACCAAACGGCACAGGTCGATCGCACTCTACGAGACCTTCCTTCAGCCCACCGATGACGTGCGCAGCTACCCCTACCTGACCTATGACAATGTGCTGGTATGGAAGGCGCTTCGCGCGCTGTCCTCCCTGTATCCTGAAACATACGGCGACCTTGCCGGGGAGGCGGAGGAGCTCCGCCGGTCGATCCTGGAGCACTGTGTTGTCCAGGGCCCGAACGGCCCATACTATGCCTGGTCCACGGATCTGGAGGGCCATACAGATGTATATGACGAGCCGCCAGGAAGCCTGCTGCTCCTGCCCTACCTGGGCTTCTGCGCGCCGGATGACCCCGCATATCAGAATACAGTGCGTCAGATCCGCGCCCCGGAGTATCCTTACAGCTTCGCCGGGTGCGCCTTTGCGGAAATCGGCTGCGCCCACGCCCCCCATCCCTGGATGTTGAGTGTGGCCAACAGCCTGCTCAGCGGGGAGGCGGAGCGGTCGTTGGATCTTCTGCGTCGGGCGGTGATGGACAACGGCATCGTCTGTGAGAGCATCGATGAGCACACGGGCCGATCCGCGACGGGAGACGCCTTTGCCACTTGCGCGGGGTTTGTGTGCCACGCCCTGCGGTATGCGTTAGGAGGCGTGTCCTATGAGAACTGACGTGAAGCGCCGGGGCTGGACAATTTCAGCGGAGGGGAACGATCTTGCCGACCGCTTCCTGGAGAGCGTCTTCTTTACCGGCAACGGCCGCATGGGGGCCCGGGGTTACCCCGCTTACCGGCCGATCCGCCGGCCGTTGGACGCCGGACTTTTCTTGGCTGGCTTTTATGACCGGATCTCCGACAGCACAGAGCTGACGGATTTTGTCAATCTGCCCACCCCTATCTGGTACCAGATCCGATTGAATGGCCGCATACCGGCCATTCCCTCCCATTTGTCCCGCGCGCTGGATCTCCGTACAGGTCTGCTCACCTTCCGTTACCGGCTGAGTATTGCGGATGACTGGGTGGATGTGCAGGAACAGCGTTTTTTCTCCTTGGCCAAGCCTAGCTTTCTGTTCCAGCGGCTTGAATTCCAGGGCCGCGGGCAGGTGGAGCTTTTGGCCGGGATCGACCACCAGAGCTGCAACAGCCCTATCCCAGACGATCAGGTGAAGGAGAACACCCAGATCATCCAGATGACCCGTTTCTGCTCCGGCGAGGCGACCGACGCCGGATTCACCGCCCGCTATAAGACAAATCATACAAGGCTGGAACTGGCTCAGACGGTTTCCTGCCGCACAGAGGGCTTTTCATCCCCCGCTTTTGTTGCAGATACCGGTGACGGCGTGGGAGTGCGCTGCACCAGTGACGCTTCCGATGCTCCCATCGCCTTGGAGATCGCCGCCCGGCTGACTTCCAGCCGCGATGTGGATCCCCTGCTCCAGCTGGATGTGGAGCCAGGCTGGGACTTTGTAAGTGCGCTGGCGGAGAATCAGGCCGCATGGGAGCAAAAGTGGGCGGACTGCGACATTGTCATGGAGGGGGATGACGACGCGCAGACGGCGCTGCGTTATGTGATCTACCAGTTGGCGGCCAACTGCTCTCCTCGGGACCACACCGTGAGCATCGGGGCTAGAGGGCTCACCCACACGCGGTACAAAGGCTGCTATTTTTGGGACACAGATCTCTTTCTGACGCCCTTTTATGACCTGACCGATCCAAAGGCTGCCCGCAGTCTGGCGGGCTTCCGGGTCGGCACGCTTCCCCAGGCCAGAGCGCATGCGGCGCGGATGAATGGCGCCGGGGCCCGCTACCCCTGGATGGTGTCTTATGACGGCACCGAGCAGTGTGAAAGCTGGGACATCGGGTGCAGCGAGGTCCACGTCACCGCTGACGTGGCCTATGCTCTGGGCCAATACCTGGATTGGACCGGCGATGACCGCCTGTTCTTCCAGGGGGGCGCACAGGTGTTGGTGGAGACAGCCCGCTTCTGGGTCAGCCGTTACTCTCCCGCCCCCGAAGCCGGGAAGGTCAATCTGCTGTTCTGCAAGGGCCCGGATGAATACTGCGGCATTACCAGCAACAATCTTTTCACCAATGCCATGGTAAAGCACAATCTCTCTCTGGCGCTGACCGCCGCCGCACGGCTGAAGAAAGAGGCGCCGGAGCAGTATGCGGCCCTGAGCCTGTCCAAAGCGGAGTGCGCTGCTTGGGAGATACTACGCGATGCGATCCAGCTTCCCAGGGATCCAATCACCGGCCACTACCGCCAGGACGATACGTTCCACCTGCTGGAGCGCGTTGAGCCGGCGGAGCTCAAATCCGGCGACGAGGCCAGCTATCACCAGGTCTGCTTCGACCGGCTCCAACGCTATCAGGTGATCAAGCAGGCGGATACGCTGCTCCTTATAACCCGTCTGCCAGAGCAGTTTACCGAAGAGGAAAAGCTGGCCGCCTGGGAGGACTTTGAGCCCCTGTGTATCCATGACTCCACCCTCAGCTTTGCCAGCCACGCCCTCTTTGCGGCCCAGAATGGCCTGGCAGAGGCCGCTGAAGCCTACTGGCGGAAGGCCCTCTATCTGGACCTGGAGGAGGTTATGGGCAACACGGGCAAGGAAGGGCTCCATCTGGCCTGTCTCGGTGAGACTTGGAATACAGTTATCTTTGGCTTTGCCGGACTGCATATCGAGAACGGCGTTCCAAAGTTGTCCCCTCATCTCCCCAATGGCCTTGTATCCATGCAGTTTCACTTTTATTATCGTGGGCAGCGATATGAAGTTCAGATTGCTGAAGGGGCTTCCAAAATTTTTATCGCCCCAAATAAATCATAATTGCTAATCGCATTCGTAGTTTATTGCACGCTCTCCCAGACCTACTATCAGTAGAACCTACGGACTTGTGCCATAATACTGCTCGTATGGAGCATCCTGCTGCTGTTTTTTCTTCCATAGATCGTCGATTGAAAGATTTTTCTATTGAGAGACGGAAGCAACTGCACTCCAAATGGTGCGGCCGCTTCGGGGCACAGTCCAAGTTCCTTTCCAATGCGTACCGCGTTTTCCTGCGGAGACATCCTGCCTCCTCATAGCCATAGAGAGGCGTTGTATACCGGCAGTCCGGCCGCATGGAAGGCACTGAGCAGCAGTTCTCCGCGGCAGAGAGTCCCATCAGGGGATATGGCAGCACTCACGCCCAGCCAGCCGTTTTGATAGCACCGCTGGATACTGAGCTCGGACCGCTCCTTTGGGGAATCGCAGGACAAGGTACTTCCATCGAAAGCCTGGAACAGCACGGTAGCCCACTCCCGGACTGTGATGGGACGCTCCGGGCTGAAGCTGTGTCCGCCCGTACCGGCTGTGATCCCACACTCCGCCAGATAGGTCACGCTCTCATAAAAGGGAGAACCGGCGGGGACATCGGAAAATCTGCCCGCGGCGGAGGCGGGGAGCCCCGCCATCTGTAGGCTGAGGAACATTGCCGTACACAAGGCAACGAGTCGTCTCACTTTCATATGTCAATCTGACCTTCCTTCACAAAATAATATGGGTATGGACCTTTGAGTTAGTAAAGGTGACAGGCCCGCCCCCTATAAAGGGGCGGGCCTGTTCGCTTTTGGATCACCACTTCGAGAGGATTTTGCCGTACATCTGCTTTTTCTCCTCCGCATACCGCTGGACTACCAGAATCACGGTGTCTCCTACCAGGAAATCGGAGTCCTCATGCTGGTAGGAGTAATACACATGCACACGGTCCCATCCGGGAGATTGCAAAACACGCCGCCGTATTTGCCGGCGATCATGGCCTGCCGTCGGCTGCCGATGGGATGCCGCTCTCCGCGCCGCCATAACCGCTCCAAAAGACAATTATAGTCGATGCCTAAATTTCATTTTCCAGATCGCGGCTGTCCGTCAGAGGGCGGGCTTCAATCTTCTTCCATGCCGCACTGACCGGACGCTTGCTCCGCTCTAGATATGCAATTATTCTACTATTTCCCACCTCTGGAGAAAGGCTCTATGCAGGACCAGGAAAGCAGACAAAAGCAGAAAATTCACACGCACTTTGCTTTGTAATATACTAAAAACGCACATTTTGATTCTCGCATCGATCACACTGTGAAAACCAGGGATATTTTAACTTATCACTATATCGAAATTAGATATTTTTATTATAATTTTAGGAGTGTTCTCCGATGAAGAAAAAGGACACGCTTGGCAGGCGTTTGTGACCTACAATCCGGGAAATCGGAAACCGCCACGGATTATCGGTCACAAACCTTAAATCCGCACTTGCGGAGTCGTTCAACGACCGCCGTAAAGGATGGGCAGATGAAAACGTGGAGTATGGAGAGGAAACCATCGGCGGCTATCTGTATGACCGGACTTGGCCTGATATGGAGTGCCAGACTTGTATAGACATAGTGACAGCCGCATTTGAAAGCGCCATTCTATCCGACAGAACGAATGAGAATGCCATCAGAAAGGGACAGCAACAGGTCAAAAGCGAGATTGAGCGGCTTTATCGGGAATACGAAAGGAAAGCTTATCTCGATACCTATACACAGGAAATTTCCGTAGAAACTCTGAGGGCTTCCATGCTCCATATGGAGCCCACAATCGCACAAATATTGCTTGATAATCTGGCCGCCTGTAAAAGCCTTGACAGCTATGATATTGCTTTCAGGAAGGCTATCAGTACCTTTGAGGATGACCGCATAAGACACATAACAGAAGCAATCAACCAGCGCAAGCTGTCTTTTTTAGTAGGAGAACTCAATCATAAACTTTTTTCCCCGGACCTGTTTCAATGGCTGGCAATTTGGAACAGGGGACGATCTAAAATTTCAAAGTCCGCGGAACGCATATCCCAGCTTGCGGAGAAGCAGGCAAGGGAGCTGGAATGGAATGAGGATAGCTTTCAATCCATGTTCGCCGTTGTCACACATATCACAGGGGATGGCATCCCGAAAAGCCCTATTTATCGCCGGGAGGAGCTGAACTTACTGCTCCTGTTTAAGTATTGTTTGGACGCTGAGCAGAAAGCCTCCGTACTGAGGGATTACACAGTGTAGGGAATGCCCACCGTGCCACAGCCGCCTCAGGCGGTCAGGACCGAAAAAAGTCTGTCCCGGTTTCGTAAGAGTCGGGGCAGTTTTTTCGCAAGTGGCTACACCAGTCTTGACGGCCTGTTTCGCCTGTGTCGTATGGTAATCAAGCAAGCTCGCAAGCGAGACTTGCTGACGCAATTACTACAGGACGGAGGCGCCGGGAAATTCAAGGCCATAGCGGAGGCCCACGGCCTTACCTGTGTCCTCTGCGGACAGTACGAGTGGAACACTATGCCGGGGGGCAATCTGGTTGAATACGCACTTTCAAAGGGGTGGAACGAGATACGGATCGGACGGAGCAGCCTTCCCCCCGTTCTTCCACTCCGGAGCTGCGGGGACGGCCCAGGGCGGGGCGGGGACGTCGGAAAAGGTCTCCCCTGCGGCGCTGGCCGGGACAGGCAAGCCCACGGCCAGCGCCTGGGATAAGTCGGTGACTTTTTTCTTCATATCAGCGGCCTCCTGTGCTTTTGCTTCTCTTGCGTCGGGACCCTTGGGGGGCGGCTGCCCCCTGTTGGCCCTTCCGCAAGAGGCAAAAAATGCTGTGCGGGGTATGTATATCCCCACACAGCATATCAGTCTGCAACACAGCCGCTAAAACCCTCTTGCCAGAATGGGGCAGGAAAGGTTATAACAACAGCGTAGTACGGATTTTCCGTTGTATGGGTGGTCGTGTCACCCACATAGGGCCTCAGGCGCTCGCTACACCTGGGATCCGACGCAATATTTCTGTACCTCTTGGCTCCTATATTACCCAGTCAGAGCAAAATTGACAAGCCCTTTTTTCACTTTCTGGGCCCGGTCCCTGTCCTGCCTCTCTCATGGAGCAGGACGGAGGCCGAATATCGTTGATTGTCGGGCAACTGTTAGAACTTCCCAAGTGTGGGAGCGGTTTCTGTATCTATATTTTAAAGTATGTGAAAGGTCGGTCTCCCATTTCGGTACCGCCTATCTGGTTCCATTCATCAAAGAGGCCAACTCCTCCTGGGAGATCCCCTATATGCTTCTCAGATGAATGAGCTGCTTTGATACACTTACGGTTTGAATCCTCCTTAAGTTCAGCCGTGACCGGCCGTACTTAAATCATGCATGTTTCAGCGGCTACATACCACCTACCACCTGCACTCAAATCCGCAACTCCGGGTTGCACTCCCTCCAAACAGGGCACCAGCAGCACATGTTCTCTGTCTGAAACGGCTCTCGTCGTTTTATTCCGGCTTATGGGCAGACAGGAGCAACATCATGGGCCGACGCAGCTCGTCGGCCATGCCGGGCACGTCCATCAGCCGGGAATCGGGCTTCGGCTCCACCAGTGCCCTGAGGACAAACCCGGTCTCCAGCAGGGTCTGGACATAGGTGGTCAGGGTGTGGTGGTATTTGACCACATCGCAGCCCAGGAAGCGGGCGGTGCGGCGGCCCTCGGTGAAGTATCGGTCCACCGGCCAGTGGAGGGGCGCACCGCCGGGGCCTGGGTACCACTCCTGGGAGCCCTCGGCGGTAAAGACCGGGTGCTCGCAGGAGAACACAAAGTCCCCGCCGGGGGCCAGCCAGTCCCACACCCTGCGGAACACCGGCCCCAGCTCCTCCACATAGTGCAGGGCCAGGGAGCTGAGCACCGCCTCAAAGGAGGCGGGCGGGAAGTCCACCTCCTCCATGGCCCCCCGCACATAGTGGATGCGGCCGTCGAAGGTGTCCGCCCGCGCCTTCTCCAGCATCTTCTCGGACAGATCCACCCCGATCACCGCCGCGGCCCCGTGGTCGGCGGCGTAGCGGCAGTGCCAGCCGAAGCCGCAGCCCAGATCCAGCACCCGCTTGCCGGAAAAGTCGGGGAACAGCTTTTGCAGCGCGTGCCACTCCCCGGCGGCGGAGAGGCCCTCCACCGACCGGGGGAAGCGCCGGTACTGGCTAAAAAACCCCGGGTTGTCGTAGTTGTTCTCCTTCATATATTCTCTCTTCCTTTATCCCCGGTAGGGCCGGTAGCCGCCGCCCCGCCGCCTGCCGCCGTAGCGGCCACGGCGGTGATGAAAGCAGAGCCGCCACACCAGGAACACGACTGCGGCCAGCACCAGCACCGCCGCGAGCACGGCCAGCCAGCCAAACAGGTTCAGGTTTTTCAGCAGGCTCAGGGGGTTCCAAGTGGCGTGCTCTACCTTGCGCCCCTCGGGGGCGGCATAGCGGCCATCCACCTCTCCCATGGACTGGAGGTAAGAGGCCAGGGCGTACCACTCCTTCACCTCAGAGCCGTTGGGGTTGTAAATAATGTGCTCCTCATAGTCGGTGATCACATTGCCCTGGGCGTCCTTGGGGGTGATGGCCAGGATGCCGAAGGACTGGTCGTTGACGGTGCCCAGCATCTGTCCGGTGTAGAGTCCGGTCACCACCCGGTAGAGCCGGTCGTCGTCGATGGGAACAGCGGAGCCGTCGGGCAGCACCTGGGCGCAGTCGGTTACCTTATTGAAGATCATCCGGCGGGGGTTCCACGTCCAGGTCATGCCGGAGCCGTAGATCTGGGCCTCCGGCATGAGAGCGGTCACCGAGGCGTCCACCTCAAAGGCGTCCTTCAGCTCTTTCCCCGTCAGCCACACCGAGATGAGGGGATAGCCCGGCGTCCCGTCCGCCCCGGAGCCCAGGGAGGAGACATTGAACACGTCGGAGGTGGTGATCTCCCCAGCGGGGAAGGAGCCGCGGATCACCCCCGCGGCCACCACCGCGAAGTCCACCGGCACGTAGTCCGCCCCCTCCGCCTGCTGCACGGCGTATACGTAGGAGTCGGCAATCAGGCTGCCCAGGGTGTCCTCCCGGTGCTCCGCGCCGAACCGGCCGATGGGGGTAAAGGCGAAGGGGGACCGGGCCAGCACCTCGTCGAAGCCCACGCCGTACTGGGACAGGTACTGTTCCTCTACCAGGGGCTGGAAGGCCGCCGCCATGGCGGCCATGTCCGGGTCCTCCGCCACCGTCTCATCCACGGGGAGCAATCGGTAGTCGGCCACGGTTTTCTCCCCGTTTGGCTTCCACTCCACGGTGAGGACGCCCAGGTTGGCGGTGTACTCCCCGCAGGACACAATCAGGGTGTCCCCCACCCGCAGGGGCTCGTCCAAGGTGGTGTGGGTGTGGCCGGAGAGGATCACGTCGATGCCGTCCACCCGCTTGGCCAGCTCGTAGTCCTCGCCCTTTCCCCTGCCGTCGGTGCCGCTGTGGGACAGGCAGATGATAAAATAGGGAGCGTTCCGGGACAACAGCTCTTCCTCCAGGGAGGCCACGGTGCGCTCCGCCGCGTCGGCGGCGGGCTCGAACTCCATGCCCGACATGGGGGCGTTGCTGTCCGCCTCCTCCCCCATCAGGCCGAAAATGCCGTAGTTGACGCCGCCCCGCTCCAGAATCAGGTAGTCCCCGATGCCGTAGCGGTTCCACGCCGCCCAGGTGTCCGCGTCCTCCGCCGGGGGCTTGTAGTTGGCCTGGACGATGGGGGGTACCGGATCGCCGCTGTCCACGGCGGCGTTGAGCATCTCCGCCAGGCCGCGGGCGCGGTAGTCAAACTCATGGTTGCCCAGCGTCGTGGCGTCGTACCCCATGGCCCCCAGGGCCCGCAGCTCCGGGGCCTCCGTGGCGTAGATGGTCTGGAACAAACTGCCCATGGAAAAGTCTCCGGCGTCCAGGACCAGGGCGTCCGGGTGGGCTGCCCGCTCCTGTTGGATCAGGGTGTCCAGGCGGGTATAGCCGCCGTATTCCCCGCCCTCCTCATCCGGCATGGGGAGGAAGTGGTCGTGGGTGTCATGGGTGAACAGAATCGTCGTTTCATAAGTGGGCGCGTTAGCAGAGGCCAGTCCGGCCAGCGCCCCGGCCAGCAGACAGGCCGCCAGGCCCAGCCGAAGCGCGCGTATGCGAATCGGATGATGCATCTCATTCCCTCCTCTGCCCCTAGTTTGCCACATTTCTCCGAAAAAGGGAAGCCCCAACCGGGCCTTTGAAATTTCTCTTGACACTACGCCAACGGTCTGCTATACTATCAGAGCAAAACAAAGCAGGATCGGTGCCCCCATCCTCACCTCCAGCCCACGGCAAAGAGGTCAATCAGGTTTCCCGTGCGCGTCCGATGCGGCGCGTGCGTGTTCAGGTTGGATGCGGGTACCGGACTGGTAGCCGTTTTTTTGTATGTATCTGAGAATCGGAGGTGCTTTCGTATCAGCAAACAGGGTCATCAAATCAACGAAGAGATCCGCGACAAGGAGGTTCGCCTGGTCTCCGACACCGGAGAGCAGCTGGGCATCATGTCCGCCCGGGAGGCGCTGGAGCGCGCCATGGACGCGAATCTGGACCTGGTGAAGATCTCTCCCACCGCGAATCCCCCCGTCTGTAAGCTCATGGACTACGGCAAGTACAAGTTCGAGCAGACCAAGCGGGAGAAGGAGGCGCGGAAAAACCAGCACGTCGTGGAGATCAAGGAAGTCCGCATGTCTCCCAGTATCGACGTAAACGACTTCAATGTGAAGCTCCGCAACGCCCAGAAGTTCCTGGCCGAGGGCAACCGGGTGAAGGTCACGGTTCGCTTCCGCGGCCGCGAGATGGCTCACACCGACATCGGCAAGGGCCTGCTGCTCAAGTTTGCCGAGCAGTGCGGCGAGGTCGCCACGTTGGACAAGGACCCCAAGCTGGACGGACGGCACATGTCCATCTTCCTCTCCCCCAAGGTTGCCAAGGAAGCCAAGAAGTCCTGAACCCCGCACGTTTTGAATTGAAAGAAAAGGAGTTTTACCACCATGCCTAAGCTCAAGACTCACAGCGGTGCGAAAAAGAGATTCAGCCTGACCAAGTCCGGCAAGGTCAAGCGCGCCCACGCCAACAAGCGTCACCTGCTCAACGGTCACGACAAGGACACCAAGCGCAAGAGAGGCCTCCGCGCCGGCGCTTATGCGGACAAGACCAACGAGCCCGCCATCAAGCGCATGATCCCCTACAAATAAGATAAGACTGATTTTTACCTTAACATAGGAGGCTTTTTACAATGGCTAGAGTCAAAGGCGCGATGATGACGCGCAAGAGAAGAAATAAGGTCCTCAAGCTGGCCAAGGGCTACTGGGGCGCCAAGAGCAAGCACTTCAAGATGGCCAACGAGCAGGTGATGAAGTCCCTGTCCTACGCCTACACCGGCCGCCGCCTGAAGAAGCGCGACTTCCGCTCCCTGTGGATCACCCGCATCTCCGCCGCCTGCAAGATGAACGGGATGAACTACTCCACCTTCATGAACGGCCTGAAGAAGGCCGGTGTGGAGATCAACCGCAAGATGCTGGCGGAGCTGGCCGTCAACGACAAGGCCGCTTTTACCACCCTGACTGAGCTGGCCAAGTCCAAGCTGGCCTGAGCTACTCCCACGTTCTACCGGCCGCAGCGTGCGCTGCTTTCAGCGCCACGGCCATAAAATTAAGAGCGCGGGGGCCGGGACGGCCCACATGCGCAAAAACTTCATGTGCCCCGGCTTTTGTCTGTGTTCGTGGTGCGCCCGTGGCGCATGAAGTTTTATGCCTGTTCAATACCCATTGTATACGCCTCTGCCCCGCGGCTGAAAAGCTGCAAATTTCCTGTCGGGCGGGCCGGGTGTGTCCCCTGCTCTGCCCGCCTGTCAAGGCCCAATCAGACGAAAAACCAGTCAGTCACCGCCCTGTTTTTTCTGTTTCGCCCCCATTTCCCCCTGGATTTTTTCTCCATTTATTTGACATAATTCACCCATCTCAGCGCCTCTACAGATAGTTATTCACATTGTCCACCGGGTTTTCCACCCCCTCTCCTCCTTAGCGTCCCAGTCAGTTATGCACTTATCCACCCAGTTATCCACATGCTTCAACCGAAGTCCCCACTTTTGGCCGCTTTGGAGTCATAGTAGACATAACACAATTTTGCATCCCGTTGCCGCCCTCTGTCAAAAATGCACCGCCCTGGAAACCTTGGTTTCCAGGGCGGTGCATTTTGTCTCAGCCCTGCTCGATGGAGCGGGTGGCGTAGGCGTTAAGGGCCAGATCGCCCCGGCGGCCCGCCTGATACTCGTAGTAGGCCTGGCAGCCGATCATGGCCCCGTTGTCCCCGCACAGAGACAGGGCGGGCAGGTAGAGCCTGTGGCCGCTGGCCCGGCAGGCCCGCTCCAGATCGACCCGGATGCGGCTGTTGGCCGCCACCCCCCCCGCCACGGCCACCTTGCCATAGCCCGTCCGGCGGGCGGCCTCCATGGTGCGGGGCACCAGGGTATCGCTCACCGCGGCGGCAAAGGAGGCGGCCAGGCCGGGGAGATCCAGCGTCTCCCCCTTCTGGGCGGCGTTGTGGGCCAGATTGAGCACCGCCGTCTTGAGGCCCGAAAAGGACATGTCCAGCGGCGCGTCGGCCACGTGGGCGCGGGGGAGCTCATAGCGCCGGTCGTCCCCCCCCTGGGCCAGAGCGTCCATGGGCGCGCCGCCGGGGTAGCCGATGCCCAGCACCCGTGCCACCTTGTCAAAGCACTCCCCCGCCGCGTCGTCCCGGGTAGCGCCCAAAATCGCCATGTCCGTGTAGTCCCTCACGTCTACCAGCATGGTGTTGCCGCCGGAGACGCACAGGCAGACGAAGGGGGGCTCCAGCTCGGGATGAGTGATGTAGTTGGCGGCGATGTGGCCCCGGACATGGTGCACCGGGATCAGCGGCACCCCCAGTCCATAGGCCGCTGCTTTGGCGAAGTTGACCCCCACCAGCAGCGCACCGATGAGGCCGGGGGCGTAGGTGACCGCCACGGCGTCGATGTCCGCCCGGGTCAGCCCCGCCCGGGCCAGGGCCTGGTCGGCCAGGCCCGCGATGGCCTCCACGTGCTTGCGGGAGGCGATCTCCGGCACCACGCCGCCGTAGACGGCGTGCATATCCGCCTGGGAGGCAATCACATCGGACAGCACGGTGCGGCCGTCCCGCACCACCGCCGCCGCGGTCTCGTCACACGAGGATTCAAAGGCCAGGATATTCATCCGAATCAGTCCTTTCTTGCGGGATCGTCAGGTACATATCAGGCGGCGGAAAAAGCCGGCTCCGCCTCAGTGCTCGTCTGCCGGAATGTGGATCACCCGCCGGAACAGCGGGTTCGGGAGCTGGCTCCGATACAGACCCCGGTGGGCGTCCTGGAGCCGCTCCGGCTCTGCTGCGGCCTCCTCCGGCCACACCAGCATGGCGTATTGCACTCCAAAAATCCGGGTCTGGTAGTCCAGCCGCCGGAAGCCGGAGCGCTCATAGAAGGACAGCCGCCTGGCCCGCAGGGCGTTTTCCTCCGGCGGCACCCCCTCCTCCTGGGCCTCCGCCTCCACCAGCAGGGAGCAGCCCCCATAGCGGGCCTGGAGCAGGGAAAGCGCCAGGGTGCCGGTTCCCCGCCCCCGGCCCTCCCGGCACACGGCCAGATAGTCCAGCAACGCCACGCCGTACGCCTCCGACCGCCACAGGAAAGCGTACGCCAGCAGCTCCTCTCCCTCGTACATCCCCCAGGTGTCGTATACCCCCGCCGCCCGCAGGCGCTCCATAGAGGCAAGAGGCCGCCGCTCGCTGGGCGGAAAATCGGACCGTACCCGCTCCCGGTACACCTGCCGGAGCTGCCGGGCGGTGAGCAGACGCAGCTCAGCCATGGCGGTCAAACTCCACCGTCATCAGCAGGGCGTCCTCGTGCTCGGCACGGTAGTAGTTCTTCCGGCGGCCCACCTCCCGGAAGCCCAGCTTCTCATAGAGGGCGATGGCGGGGGCGTTGCCCGCCCGCACCTCCAGGGTGAGGAAGGCCAGGTGCTCCCGGCCGTACTGTATGTATGCGTCCAGCAGGGCCTCCGCGATGCCCTGGCGGCGGTATCGGGGGGCCACGGCGATGCGCTCCAGGGTTCCCTCGTCCAGGATCACCCGCACCTCGGCGTAGCCCAGCACCGTCCCGTCCTCCCCCACGGCCGCCGACAGGGAGAGCAGCTCGTTGTCCAGCTCACCCGCCAGCTGCGCCTCCGTCCAGGGATCGGAGAAGCACTGCCGCTCCAGCTCCGCCGCCTGGGGCAGATGGGCCCGCTCCATGGGAATCAGCCTGTAGTTCATCCCTCCGCCCCCCTCAGTAGAGCGCCCGCAGCAGCAGGGCCGCCAGCAGCACCAGGAACAGGACGCTGCCCAGCAGCAGCAGGCCGCTGCCGGCCAGCCGGCTCCAGGCCAGCCGCCGCCCCGTCCACTTCCACAGCCGGGCGTCCAGCCGCCGCAGGAAGCGCCGCAGCCTCTGGGGCCGGAGGAGCATCGCCACGCCCAGCGCGGCCAGCGCCAGCCCCAGCAGGCAGAAACACACTTGCAATTGTATCATGTCAACACCTCTGTTACATCCAGTAGGGCGGCTCCGGCGACGCGCCGGGGGGCGGGTCTATGACCACGTCCGTCCGGGCCGGGCCGTAGATGGCACGGTGAGCCGCCTTGAGGTCCACCTGATCCGCCGGGGCGGGCCCCAGCACAAAGACCTGGCAGAGCAGGCCGCAGTTGAAGCTCTCATACACGGGGATGCAGCCGTTTCGGGCATAGAACCCCAGGCGGCGCAGCCGCAGGGGCCGCTCCTCCTCCGGGCCGCCGGAGCGCTCCGCCTCGGCCTCGACGAGTACCGTCCGCCGCCCCGCCTCCCGGGCGGCCAGCATCTTCAAGATGGCCCCGCCCAGACCGCCGTTCCGGCGGGCGGCGGTCACCCCCAGATAGTCCAGAAGCACATAGTCCGGCCACTCCGGAGTGCTCCACAGGGTGGCGTAGCCCAGCAGGGCCGCCCCATCGCAGAGGCCCAGCAGCTCATAGCGCCCCTCCGCCGCCAGGGCGCGGATGGCCTCCAGCGGCTTGCACTCGCAGGCGGGAAAGGAGGCGCACAGCTCCCCGGTGTACCAGTCCGCCCAGTCCCGGGCGGGAATGGGGCGCAGATCCATTAAAGCTCCTCCCCTTTCATGCTATCCCAAGCCTACAGCCGCCAAAATCAGGGAGAGGATGGAAACCAGGATCACCACCGTCGGGATGATGATCATGGCCGTCCCCAGCACCTTTACGGTCGCCAGATAGTACTTCGACGGCTCTCCCCCCTCTGTGTCCAGAGCGTGCTTCAGCTTCCAGCACCAGTCCGGCTTGCGCACCATGAAAATCCCTAGAACAATGATCGCCGCTGAAAGCAGGCAGATTCCGAGATAATCCATACATGCTCCTTTCTCCGTCAGCCCTTGGCCTCCGCCCAGCTCTTGCCCGCGTGGGCCTCGGCGGTGAGGGGAACGGCGAGCTCGGCCACATGCTCCATCTCCTCGGCCAGCAGGCGCTGCACCTGCTCCGCCTCCCCCTCGGGGCACTCTACGATCAGCTCGTCGTGGACCTGGAGCACCAGCCGGGCCTCCAGCCCCTCCCGGCGCAGGCGGCCGTCCACCCGGAGCATAGCCTTTTTAATGAGATCGGCGGCGGTGCCCTGGATGGGCATGTTCAGCGCCACCCGCTCGCCGAAGGAGCGCAGGTTGAAGTTAGAGGACTTGAGCTCCGGCAGCCACCGGCGGCGGCCCATGAGGGTGGACACATAGCCGTCGGCCTTGGCCCGCTCCACCACCTGGGTCATATAGGCGTGGACGCCAGAATATTTCTCAAAGTACTTCTCCATATACGCCTTGGCCTCCGCCCGGGTCACCCCGATGTCCTGGGACAGGGAGAAGTCGGAGATGCCATAGACGATGCCGAAGTTCACCGCCTTGGCCCGGCGGCGCATCTCGTGGGTCACCTGCTCCGGGGGCACACCGAACACCTGGGAGGCGGTGACGGTGTGGATATCCTCTCCGGTGCGGAAGGCGGCAATCATGTGCTCGTCCCCCGCAATGTGGGCCAGCAGGCGCAGTTCAATCTGGGAGTAGTCCGCATCCACCAGCACCCTCCCCGCGGGGGCCACAAACATCTTGCGCAGCTCCGCCCCCAGCTCGGTGCGGACGGGGATGTTCTGGAGGTTGGGCTCGGTGGAGCTCAGCCGCCCGGTGGCGGTGACGGTGTTCTGGAAGGAGGTGTGGATGCGTCCGTCGGCGGCGATGACCTTGGTCAGCCCGTCCACATAGGTGGATTTCAGCTTGGCCAACTGCCGGTAGTCCAACACTGCCTCCACAATGGGGTGCTTGTCCCGCAGCTTCTCCAGCACGTCGGCGTTGGTGGAGTAGCCCGTCTTGGTCTTTTTCACTGGGGGCAGGCCCAGCTTGTCAAACAGGATGCGGCCGAACTGCTGGGTGGAGTTGATGTTGAACTCCTCCCCCGCCAGCTCGTAGATGAGGGCCTCGTCGGCCTGAATACGCCCGTCCAGCAGGATACCGAAGTCGGCCAGCGCCCTCCGGTCCACCAGCATGCCCGCCCGTTCCATTTCCGCCAGCACGGGACAGAGGGGCAGCTCCAGCCCGTAATAGAGCTCGTGCATGTCCAGCTCCTCCAGCTTGGGGGCGAGGGCCCCGTACAGCGCGGCCGTCAAGGCGGCGTGGGCGCACATGGCCTCCGCCGGTCCCGCCGGGTCGGCCAGGGGGCCGAAAGCGTCGGGGGCCAGGTACTCCTTTGCCTTGGGGAACTCCTGGTTGAAATAGGTGATACCCAGCTTCTCCAGCTCGTAGCTGCCGTCGGTGGGAGAGAGCAGATAGGCGGCCAGGGCGGTGTCAAAGCAGAACCCGTCGGTGCTCAGCCCCTCGTCCAGCAGCAGGTGCATCAGATCCTTGACATTGTGGGACACCTTTTGGATCTCTCCGGAGAACAGGGCCCGCAGCAGCTCATTGTACCCCTCCAGCCGGTCCGCCGCGCACAGGGCAGCCCTGGCTCCGCCGTCCCAAGCCACCGCCACCACATCCAGAGAGGGCAGGGCCAGCACCGCGACCCACGGCTCCCTCCGCCACTGCTCCACCAGCTCCTCCATGCGAACCCGGTCGGTGACGCGCTCCTGCCGGACGGCCCCGGCGGCGGGCTTGTCCGCCCGTCCGGCCGCCGGGCCGCCGCTCAGCCCCATCTTGTCGATGAGCTTGTTGAACTCCAGCGCCAGAAACAGCTCGTACAGGGCGGGGCCGTCCGGCTCCCGCCGCCGGGCGTCCTCGGGGGAAAAGTCAATGGGCGCGTCGCAGCGGATGGTGGCCAGATCATAGGACATTCTGGCCTGTTCTTCCCCCTCGGTCAGCTTTTTCTTGACCGCGGGCTTGGCCTCCACGCCCTCCACGTCGGCGTAGATGGCCTCCACGCTCTGGTAGCGCTGAATCAGGTCCATGGCCGTCTTTTCCCCAATGCCCTTGACGCCTGGAATGTTGTCGCTGGTGTCCCCCATCAGCGCCTTCAAGTCCACGATGTGGACGGGGTCGAAGCCGTAGGCCTCCCGAAAGGTCTCCGGGGTCATCTCCTTCGTAGTAGTCTGTCCCATACGGGTGGACACCAGCTTGACCCGGGTGCTGTCCGTGACCAGCTGGAGTGAGTCCTTGTCGCCGGTGACGATCACGGTTTCCCACCCGGCGGCGGTATCCCTGGCGGCGATGGTGCCGATCAGATCGTCGGCCTCCCAGCCGTCCAGCTCGTAGCGGGGGATATTCATGGCGGCCAGCACATCCTTGAGCACGGGAAGCTGGGCGGCCAGCTCGTCGGGCATCCCCTTCCGCTGCGCCTTGTAGCCCTCGTAGGCCAGGTGGCGGAAGGTGGGGGCCTTCCGGTCGAATGTGACGCACAGGGCGTCGGGCTTCTCCTCGTCCAGCAGCTTGAGCAGGATGTTGACAAAGCCATAGACGGCGTTGGTGGGCTGCCCGTCCTTGGTGGTAAGCATCCGTATACCGTAAAAGGCCCGGTTGATGAGGGAATTGCCGTCAATGACCATGAGTTTCATGCGGTAGCCTCCTGTCCCCGGGCACGCCCGGAGCAATTCAATGAGATAATATTATACCATACTACAATAAATTAGTCAAAAATACGAATAGCACCAGGGGGGGCC
>NZ_CAXSQB010000052.1:0-24891 GCF_964239415.1 Clostridium sp. ATCC BAA-442
CGGGGATGCGGCGCGTCCCAGCCGTGAGCTCCGGCGGCTCCACCTCCTTCTGCACCAGCAGATGGTTGTACTGCTGTGCCAGTGTGCGGCCGGTACGGAGCTGGCAGCAGGCCTCCATCTCCCCGCACAGGACGTCCCGCTCCGCCCTATTGAGCGGATACGTGAATGGGTGCCCCTCCTCTCCAAAATTCCGGCAGAGGGTTATTTCTATGTGGTCCGCCACATCCTGAAGCGCAAAATCATAGGCAGTATGGAGGTTCAGCCAGTCACACAGTGAACTGGTATCCAGCTCCGGGCCAAACACCTCCTGCTGAACTTCTTTGCTGACACAGTCGAGCTGGAAATCCAGCGTGTGGCCGATGCGCAGGATCTCCCCCGGGAACACCAAATCCCCCTGCCGCAGATCCCTGCGGTGGGTCAGTACGGGAACACTCACAGGCTCATCCCTCCTAGTACAGGCCCATTCTGCTCCGGCGCGCTGTTTACCTGGGCCTGCTGTTCCGCCAGGCGGTCCAGGATCTCCTGGGCCTGCGTGTCCAGAAGGACGTTCTGTTTTGCCGCCCACGCCAGGTAGCCGTCCAGCTTCATACCCTGTTCCAGCAGGGCTTCCGCCGCCGCCTGCGCCTGCAGGCACACGTTCATAGCCTCATAGTCCTCCGGCTGCACCCGCAGGCTGTCCCTTAGCAGATGCGCCACCCTCTGCTCGTCGTACGCAGCGAGCAGAGGGCGCAGCAGGGGGGCGGCCTGGTCACCCGGCTGGAGGCCCTTTTGGAGCAGCTCCGTGAGCATGGGCAGATCACGGGCATAGGCGGCGCCGCACAGCAGCTTGGAGGGTGCGGCGGCAACCTGCTCCGGCGTGGCCCAACGGATAAGCTCCCTGGCCATGGCGCGGTTCTGCCCGAAGGCGTACCGGAGCACCTCACCGGGCAGGGCGAGGGACGGGTTGGCCACCTTGTCCATTGTCCGATCCAGCATCATCTGCACCCGCTGGAGATCCCCGGTATCCACCGCCCGTTTGCAGGCATCCAGCCAGACGTCCTCCGGGTAGGGTGACTTTGTCCCAAGCATCAGTTTGGCCATCCGTCTGCCCACTGGGCCTGGCCTGCCTGCCGCCGCGGCCAGCAGGCTGCCCCGCTCCTCCGGCTTCGAGATCTGGACTGCCAGGGATGAAAAGGCATAGAGCTCCCCATCCCGGACGGCCAGCAGGGCCCGGTCCGCCGTGCTCATGCGCAGGGGGCGGGCGCCCACCTCGTCCATGTAGGCGGTGATGCTGCCCGCCATGCGGCGCAGGAGCTGCTCCGTACCCGTCATTTGTTTCTCCTGCCGCATCCGCTGTTCCAAAAGCGCGTCCATGAGCACCCGTCTCTCCTTCGGCGTGAAGTGGAGCACCGCCCCCTCCGCTTTCGTGCCGTCTTCCATCTGCCGGTATCTGGCATAGGCACCTTGCTCACCGTGAAACGCCTTGGTGATGGCGGAGGAGATGAGGAACATCCGGTCCATATCGGCGCCGCTCTCGCCCAGGGTCTTGCCCGTGGCGAAGCTTTTGATCACAGGCTTGCCGTCCTCCCCATACCACTTCAGGTACACATCCAGGTAAATCCCCTCGCTGTCCCCGTAGTCCGTGGTGCAGAAGAGATCCGCATTCCTGGGGATCACCCTTCCGTCCTCCCAGTCGGCGTCCAGCAGAAAATACTCGTCCGGCAGATAGCCCATGCCCTCCAGCCGGTGCTTCAGCTCCTCATAGACCTCCTGGCCAGTGCGGCCGCTCAGTTCAATGGTCTCCATGTGTCGCTTCCTCCTTCTGCATCTGTGTGGCCTTGGATGCCGCCGGCCGCCGACGCCTGTCCCGGTCCGGCCGGCACCGGGCGTCCAGGTAGGCCCGGGTCTCCGCCGGGACGTAGGCCTCGTACAGCTCCTCCAGCGCCCGCTGGAGCTCCTTCTGGGGCGTGCGCTTGTTCTTGGCGGCAAGAAAATACCGGAGCGCGTCCAGCCGCTCCGGTTCCATGCTCACCGTCAGTTCTGTTTTTTCCATAGTCAGCTCATGCCTCCCATCGTCTGCATCGTGTTTTTCGGAACCTCTGATGAAGCTGCAGGCTGCCCGCATTGGGTGTTCCACCGGGCCTCTGCTTCACGCAGATACCGCTCTGCCAGCGCAGGGTGTTCCCCCAGCAGAGGCTGGACACAGGGGACGCCATAGTGAGTCTCATGCAAGTCCAAATCATACCGCCCCAGTACATAACATCGTCCATCGGGAAAAAACGTCCCTGTACGGAGCAGGTTTTGCGTTCCGGGTCGATGGACTGAATGACGCCGGCGCGAAGGGTAAAATCGCCGGGGCCTGCGTAGGGTTCTGTCGCGGCAAAGAGCACCGTGTCTCCTACGATCAATTCCCTGGCCAGCAGACTGTCCCGCATTTGGTCGATCGGCGCCTCGCGGCTTATGGAAAGCAGGTTGGTCTCCGGAGTCAGCAAGGCCTGTGCCTGCCAGTAAAGTGACGCCGCCTGCTGCTCCGTCACCCCTGGCCTCCATGTACCATCTGTCCGGGTGATCCGTTCGCTGTCCGGCAGCCCCGCCGCTGCTTCATAGGCGGCAATAAGGCAAGCCATATTCTGGGTTGGGTTCATATTCTCTCACTCCTCGTATGATGTGGTTGGCAGGTAGTATCTGGGGTTTGTTCTCTGTCCATTGACCCGCACCTCGAAGTGGAGGTGCGGGCCGGTGGACCGGCCGGTGCTGCCGGACAGAGATACGATGTCGCCGGCCTCCACCGTTTGGCCCACCCGCACCAGCAGTTGAGAGTTGTGGGCGTAGAGGGTGGACAGGCCGCTGCCGTGGTCAATCATCACGTAGTAGCCGTAGCTACTATGATATTGGGCTGCAACAACAGTGCCGGGCAGGGCCGCCCGGACGGGGGTGCCAGTGGGTACCGCCAAATCCATGCCGGTATGGCCCCGGGTCTCCCCGGTGAAGGGGTCCCTCCGGTAGCCAAACTCCGAGGTGACCCGGCTCTCCCAGCCCGCACCAATGGGGGAGCAGAAGCCGTCCGCCCCGATGAAGGGCACGTCGGCGCCGGGGATCCAGCCCTCCATACCGGTGGATACACCATACTTCACGACATTGTAGACGCTGTCCGCATTGGCCTGCTGCTCCGGTGTGGTTTCCGCTCCGGTGAGATGCCGGATGTTTTGCCAGACCTGCTGGAAATCTGAGATTGGGACGGCCACGGTATAGGTCTCCTGGGTCTCCACCTCATTCCCCGCCTCATCCACGGTGGTCACCGTGCGAGTGCGCTCCTCATAGGTGACAAAGCAATCCACAAAGGCCTGCCCGGCGTGGGCCGCCGGGTCATCCGCGCCGAAGTACAGAGCGAAGAACACCGCCTTGACCCGGATGTCGTCCAGGCTGTCTCCGTCCCCCATCTGGCCCTCCACGGTCTGCATGGCGGCATCCAGCAGGACAAAGCTGTCTTGCATCTCCTGGATGTATGCCTGATACTCCGCCGAGGTGTCCTCCGGGATGGCCCCACCGTGAAAGCACAGATCCACCACAGTGCGGTTGTGCTCCGCCCCGCCGGAGAAGGTGGCGCAGAAGAAGGCCAAAAGGAGAATGATGGGAGAGAGTACGTCTGCCAGCACCCACCCCACAGCTTTCCGTCTCTTTTCATTGGTGAGAATGGACGCGGCAGCCTTGAGCACCAGGGCTGGAGCGTCCATTATCCTCCGCCTCCTGTGACCAGCGCGTGCTTATGGGGCGGGGCGTGGACGTCCAGCAGGTTGCGGTCTGCTCCGGATTTGAACAGGCAGACGCCCCGCTGGGGAGAACTGATCAGGTCATATTCCGCCGCCTCCAGCTGGAGGTTATCCATGTAGAACTTCCGGTCCACCTTGCCGCCATGGAAGAGGAACTGGTGTGTGGGGATGGCAAACAGGGGCCGGGTCAGCTCCCGTACCCCCTGGATATCGAAATCCTCCAGATTTTGACTGGCCAGAATCAATGCGGAATTGCGCTTTCGCACCCGCTTGAGGCAGTTGCGGATGTACTCAATGGTGGTCAGGTTGGACAGCCAGAGGTAGAGCTCATCCAGAGCGGCCACGGTGTTCCCCTTGGTGAGGAGCTGGTCGCTGAGGTAGGACAGCAGGTTGAACAGCAGGGCGTCCTTGACCGAGGAGTTGGCACGGATCAGGTCCTTGACGCCAAACACCAGGAAGCGGCATTGGGGTCCCCGCAAGTCCGTTGGACTTGTGGGGAGAGGAGGAGTAGCGGAGCGAGCGAGCTTTTCGGCTTTAGCCGGAAACGAGCGCGGCGCAGCTTGTGACGACGAGATATTGGTGCGGCCGTTGAAGTAGACGCTCTCCGCGCCACAGCACATGGAGTGGAGCCCCAGCAGGAGCTCCTGCAGCAGCTCCCTGGGATAGAGGGGGCTGTCCTCCCGGTCATAGTGCTCATAGGCGTCCTCCAGGACGGCGTACAGATCCTCCGCAATGGGCCAGTCCTCCGGCCCTATGGCAGAGAAGTCCGTCTTGTCCGAAACACCCCACTTCCGGTACAGCCGTTCCAGCATCAGCTCCAGGGTATCTACCTGTTGGTGGGTGAAGGGCTTGTAGGCCCGGAAAAAGTCCTTGAGGAAGGAAATGTGCTGGGACAAGGGGGATTTCTGCCGGAATGCCGCTGGCGCGTCCGGATTGTCCTCTCCATCCACATCCCACCGCTTGGCCTCCAAAAAGTTGATACGGAACTGCCCGCCCATGAGGTCCGCGTAACAGCCGCCTAACCTGCCGCAGAGATAGAGCAACTCATTTTCCGGGTCTAAGCAGATCACCGTCTTGCCGCTCTCCAGCAGGTTGCAGATGAGCAGCTTGAGCAGGTAGCTCTTGCCCTCACCGGAGTTGCCCAGGATGAGCACGCTGGAGTTGGTCTTGTCCGGTGTGCGGCGGTCCAGATCCAGCAGGATATCCGCACCATAGTGGTCATTGCCGATGTAGAACCCATGGGGATCGCTGCGGCCGGAGTAGTTGATGGGATACAGGTTGGCGGTGGAGCTGGCGGGCAGCACCCGCTCAAACTGGGCGCCCAGGGCGTTCCGGCCCGCCGGGTTGGCGGAGAGGAAGCCCTCCCGCTGACGGCGGCGGCTTCCTCCGGGATGCAGCCCTCCTGCTCCGCGTGCCCCTCATTGGCAGCGTCCTCTCGCTCCTCTTGAGCGTCTGCCAGAGCCCTGTGGATGCAGTCCAGGAAGAAGGCGTTCTGCTTGATGCCCTTCTCCTGCAGGTAGTCCTTGAATTTCTCGAACAGCTCGCCGGGTACCTGGAATGCCACCGTTCTCTTGTCTCCGCTCATCGTAGTTTCCTCCTTCTGATTGTCGTAGAATGTCTGGATCAGCCAGGTCATATACTGTCCCAGGGTCTGGCCGGACGCCTCCTGAGCCTCCCGCACCCGGGCGTGGAGCCCGGCGGGGATGGGAGCACAGAGGTTCTTCACTTTTTCTTCCATATCGCAACTCCCTCTTATGGTAACGCAAGTATACCGATCTCACCGGCAAATAGCTATGACCAACACCAACAAAGATCCCGCCGGAAACCAAGCATAAGCAACAGTGCTAATCCCCCTCCGCCGCCCGGGCAATTCCGGCCATGATGAACTCCACACAGGGGATAGCCACGCTGTTGCCCGGGGCTGTGTATCGGGCGGAGTCCGAGGCGCCGGGCAGGTCTGTCCACCTATCTGGGAACCCCTGAAGCCGCTCACACTCCAGTGGAGTGAGGCGCCGGATCAGGAAAACCGCTAGTGTATCACGACTTGGCTGGCAGACCAGATCGGTGGCGTCCTTCCACTGGCGGGCGCTCTGGGTGGAAGCGCTCTTCCCCTCCCTGAACTTGTCCACCCACTGTCGGCGGAAAACAGCGTGCCGGTCTGCATCAGTCAAGGTATAGGCCACATCCGTCTGAATCCCGATGCCGTTGCCTCCATTGCGGGCTGCCGGTCAATGACGTTGCCGCAAATACACATGATTGGCTCCGGCTGGAGGGCCAGAGGCAGGTTGTTGCCGCCGGTACCAGCCCTGGCGGATAGTGTGGGCGCGACCGGGTGCGGCCCAGTGTACCGGCTGTCAATGCCGTGGTTCTCAAAAACCAGAGGCTGGTGTCCCTGTTCCTTCGTCCTCACAAGCTCCATTTGGGTACCGGATATATTTTCGGAACAGTCCATCACGCTGCCGCCCTGGTCATTGAGGCAGAGGACGGAGGGAACCATATTGCTGCCGCTTTCCGCGGCTTTCAATGTTGGGGAACACTCCGGCTGGTAACCGATCCCTCCGGCTGCGGAGCCTTGTCCGGCCAAGAAACCAGCGGCAAAAAGAAGCCCAGCTGGATTGCGCCCACCGCCGCCGTCCGCCCCGGCGACCGTTGGGGCGACGCTGTCTGGAGTAAAAATACGTGCCTGCTGCGTGTCCCACGGCGTCAGGCAATTTCCAAGAAGAGAAGGCAGACCAGATGCTTCTTTGCCTGGTGATATATTATCCTGACTGATCAGCCCCGCCTGCACCAGGAGGGCCGCATGGAGCTGGGACGGGAGAGGCTTGACCCGCTCCGTCGCCCTGCGCAGGATGCCCAGGCAGGCTCTCCTGGTCAAATAGTATTTTCGGGGCGGATTGTCCTGCAAAATCCGCGACAAGGAACACCCTGCGTCTCCGCTGGGGGGTGCCGGACCAGTATTGAGCGTCGAAGACCCCCCACGCCAGGGAGAACGCAGCTCCCACTCGTAATTTCCCAGCAGGTTGCCAGCCCCAGGGGTGAGGTCGAGTGAAAGGTATGGAATTGCCTGCAATTCCGGCGATCTGTTCCAGGACGAACCAGAAGTCCTCCCCTTTGGGGAAGCCGCTGCTGAACACGCCGGGGACATTCTCCCAGCAGAACCATCTGGGGCGAACAGACTTGCCTGTCCGCCCTCGTCGTATATCCGCATCCCGCATCTCCTTTGTCACCCGGATCTGCTCCAGGAACAGCCCGGACCGTACGCCGGCCAGTCCGGCGCGGGTACAGGATGCCACGGATAAGTCCTGACAGGGTGAGCCGCCGCAGATAATGTCCACCGGCGGCAGCTTCGCCCCGTCCAGCCTGGTGATATCCCCCACATGGAGCATCTCCGGGAAATGATGTTTCGTGACTTGAATGGGGAAGGGCTCAATCTCGCTGGCCCACAGCGGGGTGATCCCCTGCCGTATGGCGGCCAGCGGAAAGCCGCCGATCCCGTCAAACAAACTTCCTAGGGTAAGGGTCATTTTACCGCCTGGACAATGGTGCGGGTGGTGTTGACGGCAGCCTGAGCGGTGTAGACGGCGCTCATGATGTTGGCGCGGGTGGTGGTGTCCAGGCCGAAGGCCCCGGCAGTGCGGGGCACCTCTCCGGCGGCCAGCATGAGGCCAAGCCCCAGGAGGGCTTTGTCGCTGAACACCATGAGCCCTGCCACCAGAATGGTGGCCTGGAGGAAGGCGGTGAGGCACAGGCCAATGACCTGCTTGCACCACTGGGTGAAGCCGTCCGTATAGCCCCGGGGGATGGAGAACATATATAGCGAACCCACGGCAATCTGGATGAGCAGGATGCCGCCCCGTTTCAGGTTGGAGAAGAACACCTTGATCACCGCATAGGCCATGAGGATCATGGCGAAGAGGAGCATGATGGGGTTTGTGCCCAGGCCCCATTTGGCCTGGGCCGCGATATCCATCAGGCTAGCCCCCTCAAGGCCTGTGAGGATCTCATTGCCCAGCTCCCCGATGCTCTTTCCCGCCCCTGTGATTTCCATGGCGAAGGTACCCTGGAGGGAGACGGAGAGGGCGTACAGCCGGACGGGTACGGTAGTGAACAGGCTGACAGCGAAGAAGCCTTTGAGTGCGTTGAGGGCAGGCTGCTGGAGATTGCCCCGGCCGGAGGCATATTCAATGCCGCACTCAAAGGCGGACACCACCACGCTGACGGCAAAGAGGGCCCAGCCCAACTGGGAGAAGAAGCGCACCACCGAACGCACCCAGGAGAGGTCAAACAGCTCCACCCCCATGTTCCCCATCTGGGCGAAGAAGGCGCCCAGGAAGCCCACCATCTGGCTGTAAAACCAGTCCAGGATGGACTCCATCACCGGGTTGGCCACAAAGTCCCAAATAAACACTCGCCTTCACCGCCTCAGATGCCCACGATATTCCAGATGTAATTGGGGGCCAGCAGCACGAAGATCAGGCAGACGAACAGGATGGCCGCCCCCGTCCACTCAAACCGGCCGTGCTTACGGTAGTCGAAGAAGCATAGTGCCACCTTGACAAAGAATGCAATCCCCAGCACCATGGTGAGGGCGGGAAACACCACAGTATCCACCACGGTTTTAATCTGGCCGGCGGCATCCGTCCAGGTCTGCTCCACTGCATCCGCCACGTTGCCGGCGGAGGACGATGCGAAGGCCGGGATGACACACAGGGCGGCCACCACCAGTGCCAGGAGCAGCATCCGGATACACTTTTTCTTCAGGGGCATGTGATACACCTCCACATAATGAGCAGGGCCGCCCAGTTAGGGCGGCCCTCATGGGTATGATTGACTAAAATCAGTAGCCTGTGCGGGGCAGAGGTTCCGAGAGCTTGTAGACCTTGGTCACCCACCGGGAGGTGGCCATGATCCACTGGCCGTTGTAGACCCCGCCCACATCTGCCTGGTTGACGAATTGGCTGCCGCCGGTGAGCCAGGCGTAGACGGTGGCATAGACCTGGGGCGCCTCCACCTGCCGGAAGTTGGCGGGCACCACGCCGAAGGATACCATGAATTCGGTGACGTACTCGTTGGAGGCCAGGCCCAGGGCGGCCTTGGAGGCGTCCAACACATAGTTCTGCTGGGTGCTCAGGTTGTCCGCCAAGGTGCGCCAAGTGCCGCCGCTCAGGTTGGTCTTGTAGACAACCTTATAATTGCCCGGCACGTTGTAGGTGCCGGTGACGATCTTGTCCAGCCGCACCGCCTGGCCGGGCAGGGTATCGCGCCAATAGAACGATGTGAGACTGGTGGTGGAGTTGTTGGCGATGCCGCTGAAATCGTAGCGGATCTTTTGGCCGGGCATGACCTCCACATAGCCGGTCTTTTGGATGGACACATTGGTATAGAGGCTCTTGTTGGTCATGGCTGCCTTGACGATCTGGCCGGCGAACTCAAGCTCCACCTCGATGGGGGTCTTGTCCAGGCTGAAAAAGTCTGCGGCCTTGGATTCCACGATTTTGTACCGGCCCAAGGGCAAAGGCCGGGACGAGGCCACGCCGTTCCTGTCCGTCTGGATGGTGTCCACCAGGCTCTCCGTTTGGGCGCTGTAGATTTCAAACTCTGTGCCGGGGATGGGGGTTCCGGCGGGCCAGCCGTTGACGCTGTTGTAGTCCGCCGAGGTCTTGGTCACCTGGATCTGCCCGGTGATGGGAGTGTTCTCCCACTCCACCTCGGTGGTCTACCCGGACTCCACATATACCGTCTTTTTCTCCGTGTCGGGGACGTAGCCCTCGTTCTCCAACTCCCGCAGGTAGTAGCGGCCGGCCTCCAGATCCTCAATGAGCACATACCCCCGGTCATCCGAGGTGTACTGGCCGATGGGGGTGTTGGTATCATCGTACAGGAGGAAGCTCACGTCGCAGATGCCCTCGCCGGTTGTGCTGTCAATCTTGTGCAGCAGGATACCGCTCAGGCGTTCATTTGTGACCCGGAGTGTGGTCGTCTCTCCATTCTCCACTTCAAAATAATGCGGAGTATCGTTCAGGCGGTATTTTGAATTGGCCTTGACTTCCACCGCATAGTAGCTGCCTTCCTCCAGGTCAACCGTAAATGTGTCGTTGGAGCCGGTGGTGTAGGTGCCCACAAGGGCATCGTTCAATCTGCGGATCTCAAATGTACAGTTGCCGATGCGTTTTCCGCTGTCCTCATCTTCCTTGATAATCTGGAAGCCGCCCGACGGCGTGTTGTAGAAGGTTAGTGTTTGGGTATCATTGGGGTTGATGACCACCGTCTGCGTGCGGGTCTCTTCGTCTATGGTATAACCTTCGATGGTCTTGGTCTCCATTACCACCACTGTGCCGGTGATGCCGCTGAGCATGATCTGCCCGTTTTTATCGGTATGGTACAATCCCTTACTGGACAGGCTTCCATTCCCGGCGTCCACATAGGAACCGTCGGAGTAGGTGATCTCAAACTCCACCCCCTCCAGAGGGTTACGGGTCACGGAATCCAACTTGTGAATGGCCAGGCTGCCCTTTGGTTGGTTGCGGAACTCCAGGGTAACGGTCTGTCCGGCCTTGATCTCCGCGGTCTGCGGGGTGTCATCCAGCAGGTAGCCGTCCTTGGCAATGGTCTCCTTGGCCACCAGAGTTGTGCCGGGGTCGATGCCCTCAATCAGGATGGTACCTGTGGAGTCAGTGGTGAGGTAGCCGTTGCTATCGCCCACCACAGTCCCGTTACTCTCTGTAACAAAGAACTTCACGTCGGACAAGGGTTCGCGGGTGAAAGCGTCAATCTTTTTGATCAGAAGGCTGCCTTTGGGAGAATTTCCGAAATACAGCTCCACCACATCCTGGTCTTTTCCGCTGATATAAGCAGTCTGCGGCACCGTGTCGATCACGTGGCCGCTGTCACTGGCCAGCTCCTCAACCACGTAGGTGCCGGCCTCCAGGCCTGTGACTGTGAAAGAGCCATTCACACTGGTCTTATAGGTGCCGATGACCGTTCCACCGGTGCCGGAGGTGCCGCTCAGGTATTTAACCTGAAACACGGCTCCTTCGACCGCTTCGCCGGTCACAGAATCATACTTGTAGACAATCAATGCGGAGAGAGGGGTATTCTCAAAGGTTAAGGTCTTAGAAGTCCCGGCCTCAATGAAGCATTCCTGGGTAGCCGGCTCTTTGATTTGATAGCCGGAGGCCGGCTTTAGTTCCGTGACCTTGTACCAGCCGTCCTTGACGTTCTCCAGCACAATATGTCCATCCTCGTCGGTATAGTAGACCCCCAAATCGTTCAGCTCACCAGTCTCTGTGTCGTTGCTGCCATACCAGACCTGGAATTTTGCCCCCTTGATGGGATTTCCGGTGATGCTGTCGATCTTCTCGATGGTCAGCGAGGGCTTCTTGTGGTTCACAAAATAGATATCGCTGTCCTTGTTTGGATAGAGCGTGATAAGTTAGCTGGGGGCGTCCAGCAGATAGGGTTCGGGGACGTACTTTTCAGTGACCTCATACACGATGGGTAGCAGATGCTCCAGCGTGGCCGTGCCATCCGGTCCGGTCTTGACTTCGGTGACGGTGCTACCATCAGCCACCTTGACCGTAAAAACGACGCCCTCTACCGGATCTCCGGTATCGGCGTCGTTCTTATGGATGGTCAGGGACGGACGGCGGTCATTCTCCAGAACAATGGTACTGGTCTTGCCGGGGAAGAGCTCCACATGATGCTCGGTAGGATCCAGCAGATGATCCCCCAGTGTGGCCGTCTTACGGATGGAGTAAACGCCAAGCTCCAAGTCGGAGATCAGGATCTCTCCCTGTTCATTGGTAGTGCGATCCAGGTAGTGGGTGCCATCCTCAATTTTGGCGATGCGGAAGGTCACGCCGGCCAGCCTGGAGCCGTCCGCGCTTAGTTTGATGAGGTGCAGGGAGGGCTAGATGGAGTTGGTGAACACAAACCGGGCTGTCTGGTTGGCCTCCAGTTGGATGATGCGCTGGGCCTCATCGATGATGTAGCCCGGGCAGTCCAGTTCCGTCACCACATAAGCTCCGGTGGGCAGTTCAGACAGGTCGATTTCGCCGTTCTGGTCGGTGGTGAACTCCGCCGGGCCAAAGTTGCCGTCCACAGCCTCGATGCGGAACCTGGCGTTGGGGATCACCTTGGACGGGTCGGCGCTGTCCACCTTGACCAGCCAGATCCCGGGCTTCTGATCGTTAAAAAAGTAGAGCTCCTTAATACCGTCTCCGGCCTTCAGTTCAATTTCCTGCGGGGTGGAATCCACTAGATGTCCACTGTCTCCGGTGTCCACCTCCTGGACACGGTAGGTGCCCGGCCGGCAGTCCGTCAGCAGGATTTCTCCCAGGGCGTCCGTCTCATAGTCCCCCAGCAGCTCCCCATCCCGCCAGATACGGAAGGTAACGCCGGGCATGGTCTCATGGCTCAGGTGGTCGTACTTGATAATCTTCAGGCCGGGCAGAGCCTCGTTCTTCAGGCTGTAGGTGACGCAGTCCCCTGCCACCACAGTGGTGGTGTAGGTCTGCGGGTCACGCTCCCACCCCTCCGGGGCGGACAGTTCCCGGATTTCGTATGCCCCCGGCTTCAGCTCTGTGAAGGTATAGGAACCGCCGGTGCCGGTGGTACCGGTATAGGTCGCGCCGCTCTCAATGTGCTTGATCTGAATCCGTGCCCCGGCCAGGCTGGCCCCGGTGGCCCCGTCAATCTTCTCAATCCGCAGATCGCCGTAAGGTTCGTTTTCAAAGGCGACTTCGGCCACCTCGCCATACTTCACAGTGACCTGTTTGACCGGCTCCTCGTCCAGCAGATGATACTCCGGGGGCACCCGCTCATAGATGGTGTAATTGCCCACTTCTGTGAGAGGGATGGTGATGGAACCGGACTCCGGCGTGGTGTAGATGCCGATGGTGTCCCCATCCGGGCCCACCACCTCGAAGGTGGCGCCGGAGAGGGTGACAGTGGTGCCCGCCTCATACTTGGTGATCTTGAGGGCGGTTTCGCTGGGAGGGGGTGTAGGCTTGTCCGGGTCATCCGGCTCGTCGGTATCCGAATAGTTAGAGATGGCGTTTCGCAGCAGGCTGACCTTGGGATCCGTGTCGCAGAGGTAGCTCTGGAGGTTGCCGTACTGGTCAACCTCCTGGCAGAGCGCGTAAAACACGACGTACTGGTACACATCGGCTGAGAGGGAGAGCTGGACGCTGCCGCTCTGGCCCGCTACACTGTCCTCTGGGTAGAGCACCTTGAAGATCCCCTTGTAGCCGTCTCCGGTATTGGAGACCTTGACCTGGGTAATGTCCTGGTTGTTCTCATCCACAATACGGGCGCCCTCCGGCACGTCCGTCCCATCCTGGAACGATACATTGACAGCCTGTCCGTCCACCCAGGTAGGGGAAGTGACGGTAAATACCTGCTGGCGATAGGCGGCCCCATCAATGGTGACGGGGTAGGCTGCCTCCTGATCTGGGGAGGTGGTGAGCTGGGGCTCTGCCACGCTGGTCCATGTGGTACCCTGAGTATAGATTTTGACCGCAGCATTGAGAATGCTTTCCCCAATCTCCCTCTCCGGGCCGGTAAGGCCGGGGGCTACGGTGACGTCGCTGATATCCCACTCGGGGATCAGGTAGCACCACAGGGCAATCTTGCCGGCGTAAAACGCCTGGTACTTGTTACTCAGGCCCAACTCCGCCAGGGAGCGGTGGGGGTACATGTTGGCCACCAGGCCCACTACTTTAGGGTCTGACGCCTTTTCCTCTGCCAGATAGCGGATGCTCTCCCCTTCAGGAACCGTCTGTGGTACGCCGTACTGGTCTGGCGTTACACAATAGGCTGGGATTTCCTGCGTCTCCCCGGCGCTGTTGCGGTAGAGAAAGTAGGTATACGACTGGGTCTGCACCCTGCCGTTGACGGCCAGATAATTCATGGAATAGCCGCCGCTGTAAATGTTGACCTCACCCAGGGCCTCTTCCGGGGTGGAGGCGGCACCCGCCGGTAGGACCAGCAGGGACAGGGCCACCGCCAGGGTGAGCATCAGGCTGATGATCCGTTTCATAGTCAAAAATTCCTCCTAAGCGAAAAGCGGGAGGCTTGCCGCCTCCCGCTGGTTTGTTTGGGACACTGTTGGGTCACGTCCCTCTGATATTATATTCGGTATAGAGATATTTTCCGTTGTGGTACACATCCCAGGCTTCCACCTCGAACCGGGCCCCCGGCGCGGAGCAGAACACCTTGGTGAGCTGATCCTCCTGCCAGGGCCAGAACATCTGCACCGCGTTCTGCACGGAGATCCCCAGGTGCAGGTTGAGGGTGGGGGTGCCATCCGCCCACAGCTCTGGGTAGTTCATCGCGGCGTTGTAGATGGTGTACTCCATCCGCCGCGTCTCATAGAGGTTTCGGATAAACAGGTCATCCCCATATTCAACCTGGAACCTCCGCACCTCGGCCTTCGGCAACTCCAGCTCCAGGAAGCGCGTCTGGTCATAGGCGGGCAGGGGTTCCGGCTCCTCCCACAGACGCAGGTCCGTGATCTCATAGGTGGTACCGTCATCACAGAGCACCTTGTCTCCCTCCTTCAGCCGGAGGGGCTCGTCCGACTGGGGGATGGTGACTACCCCGGAAGGGGCGGGTGCCGCGCCTTCCTCTGTGTAAGGGGAGCTGGTGTCTACCAGAACCCGGTTGGTGCCCTGGTCATACACCACGCCGAAGTCCACCGCCCGGCCGACGTCCCGGAGCTGCACATAGTTGTGGCCGTTGATGACATACGCTTCCAGATCCACCTGTTTCCCGTCCACATAGAAGGTCTGGGTGCTTGGCGCTACAGTGAGGGCAGCCACCCCCGCTGACGCGGGCCCCACCAGGGTTGCTCCCATCAAAACGCCTGCCAATACCGCCGTAATAAGCTGTTTCCTTTTCATACGGTTGACCTCCTTCTTTTCTCTGCTGTCCTTGTGTTCCTTACAGCAACAACATACCGGAAATCTGGGGAAAAGTCTATAGCAAAGGGGGTTCCCGGTGGAGAAAATGAGCCCGCAAAACAAAGCAGGTTACACAACCTCCGCCGCCTGCACCTGCCAGCGGTAAGCCCTCTGATTACGCACGCAGGTGTAGAGAGTGAGCATGTTCTCGATGGAAGGTGCGGTGCCGCTGGTATCCGTCTCCTTGACCTTCTGCACACTGGTGACCTCATAGGTGCGGGCGCCCAGCTTGGTGGTCCAGGTGATGGTATCTCCCCGTTCCAGGGTGTGGAGATCCCCAAAGTCATCCCGTACCCCCCGGTTGTGCCCGGCGATGGCGCAGTTTCCATCCCAGATGCTGGTTCCTTTGAAATGTCCCGCGCCCTTCATGAGCGTGGAGCTGTCTGTACCCTCATAGACCCGCACGCTCAGGCCGATGGCGGGGATTCTCAATGTCCCCAGGTATCCGCCGGAATAGTAGAGATCCGAAGTCACCGGGGTATAGCCGAGGGAGGTGGTCTGCTCCTCCTCGGTAGCCGGAGTGGAGCTGTTGGTATCTACAAAGGGCGGGAACACGATGGGTGTCCCGCTGCCGTTGACGGTGCCCACTGCCATGCCCTCCGGGGCCAGGTTGGGGGTAAGCCAAGTTCCGGTGTTCAGGGTATCCGCACTGGCGCTGCCGAAGCCTGGCGGGATGAGGGCGGCATTCTTGCTGACGTCCTCATTTTTCAGGGGCCCGCCATCTGCCGTGTGTACCACCTCCACCGAGGTGGGCTTGCCGTAGTCTGAAGCATTCGGTGCGTCAATGGTATAGTCCAGAGCGGAGGCCGGGGTGGTCATGGCTGCCGCCAGGCAGGCGGCCAGGCACAGGGTTGTCAGCTTCTTCATTCCGTATCCTCCTCTTTGGATTCCCGGCGCCGTTTGACGAACAGGCAGGCGCCGATCACACCGCCCACGGTGAAGACCACGCCCAGCGGGAGCAGGATGGCCGCCCAGTTGAACTGGGCCAGGCCGTCCCCAGGCTCCTCCATGGGTACGGCGGGTTCCAGAGGTTCCCCCTCAAAAATCGCCACGTAACGCACCCGGTTCAGGGCGATGCGGCTGACGGTACCACTGTAGTCTGCCGTGACGGTATAGCCGGTGACATAGCTGCTGGTGGCGGTGCCGGTGTAGGTGGCCACGGCGGTGTAGCGGTCTCCCATGGCGTAACCGGCCACGCTGGCGGTGTTGTCCGTCCGCCAGTCAATATTTTGGAGGGTGAGGGGACGCCCGTCCTCCTCTATGCTCTTAGGGATGCTGGCAGTATCCTGGCTGGCCAGGTTGGGGTAGGAGCGGGTGGCGGACACCTCCCGGGTGGAGCTGCCGTAGCCCGCCGCCTCCACCTGGACAGTGTCCAGCTGGAGGGACAGGGTGCCGGACAGTCCGTCCTCCGTGACGAACTCCTTCTCCTGGGGCAGCAGGGCCAGGACGGATTCCATATCCTTGCTTTTACTCTCCAACGATACCGTCTCCGTGTGCGGACGGCTCTCATACTCCGGCAGCTCCTGCTGGAGCAGGTCTGTCAGGGTGTAGTGGAAGCCGTCCTGCTCAAAGTCCGACCGGGGGATACCGGCAGGGTCCTGCTCCGGGGACAGGTCATAGACCTTGTGGATCTCCGCCCCGTCCTCACTGCGTGTGACGGAGGTGGGATAGCTCGTCGTCACAAAGTCCGCTCCGCTCGCCCCGCCCTGTCGGGCAGAGTTCGCGCCGCTCCCTTGCTCCTCCTCTCCCCACAAAGTCTGCGACTTTGCGGGGGCCCCATTGGGCTGTGTGAGCTCGAGTGGGTCGGCGGCAAAAGCGGTGGGGAGCAGCGCCGCGGCTATCAACAGGCCGGCGGCGCATCTCAGAATGGTGCGTTTCACGATGGGGTTCCTCCTTCACATTTTGTCATATTTTGCTCCAGCCGCTCCAGGGTGCGCCGGGCCAGGAGGCGAAACTCCCAGGGCTCCAGCTCCAGAGGACGGTAGTCACCTTTGTCCGTGATGCCGTCCGCCCGCACCTTGAGCACCAGGGGCAGCACGGGAGGGTGCTCCTTGAGCACCGTGGGGGCCAGCCAGCCCTTCCCGGCCAAGTACACCCACCGGAGGGCTGAGGCCGGATTGCCGGGGACGTCGGGCCATAGATATTTCCCCGCCAGCTTTTTGCGGCGCTGCTTCTTGTTGACGGGGATGGGGGCCAGGATCTTGCCCTCAATCTGGTAGCGGAGCCCCAGAGCCTCCACACAGGTGCGGACAGCTTGTCTTGCCTCCGTCGTGTCTGCCCAGGTGGGCAGCAGCTCCCCCAGCTCCGAGGCTAGCACGTCCTCCCCCTCCGGGTCGTCCGGGAAGAGTGGCACGTTCTTCACCAGCTCCAGCACATGGAAGCCGTCCGTCAGGCCCAGCACCTTCCGCTTGGTAATGGGGATGCCACGGTAGTGCTCCAGGGCCTCCTCCAGCTCCTGGGCCTGCCGGATGGTCCAGCCTTTCTGTAGGCAGCCGCCCCGGCCCAGCCGCAGGTCGTCCATGGTGTAGTAATGCAGGTTCATTGGGCGTCCTCCTCCCGGGCCAGCAGGGCGCCCAGCCCGAACAAATCCACGCCGCAGTGCTCCAGCATGTCCAGGAACTCCGCGTCATAGGATCGGAATACCTCGGACACCCTTTTGCACGGCATGCCGCTGGCCGGCCGGCTGTCCAGGGCCAAGCGGACAACCATGCCGACGTTCAGATCATGGAGCAGCCGGATGGCCTCTAACTGCTCCCTTGCAGTGGGCTCCTGCCGGGTAAGCACGATGCAGCCGTGCTCTGTATGCAGGGCCAGCCGCCCCGCGTCCTCCAGTCCGGAGAGCTGGAGGGCGGCCCGGGGGATGGCCAGGGTCTTCTTGCTTGTGTCATGGCAGATGGTAAATTTCATCTTCTGTTTTCACCTCGTATTCTTAGTCCTGCGGCCAGTCCCACACCCGGGGCAGCCGCCCGGCGGGGGCGGACAAGATCCGCAGCTCCGGCCGGTCGCTGGATGCCAGTCCGGGGTCATCCAGCAGGGAGAGCTGGTGGTTGAGCATAGGGCCGGGGTCAAAGTTGGTCATGAGCAGCTCGTGGTACCTGGCGTCCTCCTGCCGGGCCATGGGGTTGGGGCGGTCAAAGCCCACGATGTAAAAGTCCGGGGCGAAGAGGTCCAGAATGTCCGGATGGCTGTTATAGGACAGGACGATGTGGCTGTCCCGCGCCGCCGGGGCGCACAGGCAGTCGTGGAGCCGGACGTGGTCTTGGAGGGCAAAGGAGGGGGCGTACATCCTCTCCGCCTCCAGATAGGGCGGGTCCGCATAGATCACCGCACCCGGCCGGGCGTACTGCCGGACCACGTCGCAGCAGTCCTTGTTCTCCACCACCACGCCCTGGAGTGCGTCCGAGGCGCGTCGGAGCAGTCCGGGGAAGCGGGGCAGCTCCACGCTGCGCCCGCCGAAGCTGTTCCCGGTGGCGCTGTAGCTGTACCGGATACTCAGATAGTAGGCCGCAGCCCGCTGTACGTCCGGCAGGTTGGCCCGGCCCACCAGGAGCTTCTTCACCTCCTGCCTGTCCAAGGGCGGGAGGTAGTCCTCTGCGATCTGGAGCTCCTCCTTCAGGTAGTCCATGGGGGCATACCCGTGGTTGAGGAAGCGGAGCACCACCTCGAAGTCCGCCCGGGCATGGAGGGGCAGGAAGTCCAGCTCCCTGAGCAGCGCCAGGGGCCGGTCCCGGGCACAGCGGAACAGGTTGGCCAGATCCGCGTCGATATCGTTGTACACCCGCAGAGGGGCGTACCCGGCGCCCAGGCCCAGGGTCACCGCGCCGCTGCCGCCGCAGATTTCCAGCAGGCGGGGCGCCCTTCTGGGGAACAGCTGGAAAATATAGGGGAGCAGGAACAGCTTCCCACCTACCCAGGGGAAGAAGGGCTTAGCGATCCGCCTCACCTCCCCCATGCAGGCGGAAGGCGCCCATAGCCCGGGTCATGCCCGAGGATGCCATCCGCAGCCCGAGCTCCATCCGTTGGAGCTGAAGGATTGTGCTATACACCTCCCCGCTGTTTGCGGGGTAGAAGTAGCCGGTGCGGTCGCTGCAGATGGGCGCCCCATCCACCCGCAGGTTATGGACCAGCTTCCGCAGCTCTGCCTCATGGACACGGAACCTCTTTTTCAGATGTTTGCCGCTGATGGCGTTTTCCCGGCCGGGGCAGTAGTGCTGCAGATACTCCAGGAGCTCCTTTTCTTTTGCTTTCATGACGTCCTCCTCTGGGCCGTCCTCCCGAAAAAGGGCACAAAAAACAGGGGCCGCTGTCCCCTCCGGGAAAACGGCCCCTGTTTCGTTTTGATATAGATTTGATCTGGGGTTACATCTGCTGCATCTGTTTGGGCGCCTGGGATTGCGTCTGCTGCCTGGCAATGTATGCACATCCGTCCTCTGTCATGGTATAGCCCTTGTTCCGCAGCAAATCCAGCCCGTACCGTTCCAGATCAATGCAGCCTGACAGGGCCCGATCCACACACCCCAACCGCACGCGCAGATCCATCCGCGCCATGTCTTGGAGCTGATCCGCCCGCACCACCTGGTAGCGGTTCAGATTCTGCGCCAAATCCAGGGCGGCGGGCAGGGTGGCGCAGTGCTCATACTCCAGTATCCAGAGATAGGCCTGGAGGAACCCCTTCTGCCCCTGGTTCTGTTCCTGGAGGATAAATCCCAGGTTCTGACCGTCATAGATGAGATCCTCCAGCCGTCCCCTATATGCATCCTCCAGGCCGGTGATCCCCGGCAGGCTGCACCGGGCCTCCAGCAGGGTGCACTCCCGGATGGTCTGCACACCCAGAGCGTCCAGGGCCAGCCGGATCTCTCCGGGGCGGGCATCCGTGACGTCGTTGTAGTCCGGCAGGGCCAGCCACACTCCCTCCGGCACTGCGGATGAGGCCAGCTTCAGCCGCAGGCTCCAGCTGTAGTCTGGCCCCGGCAGGTTGACCCCGTCGTAGAAGCCCGGCACCCCCTTCAGCGGATATACCACATAACAGCCCCCTGCGAACCGACCGGGGTGCTGTGCCTCATACTGCCTGCCCAGCTTGTCCAGGTCGATATAGTCCCGCAGCGCCAGGAGCCTGGCGTTGGTCTCCTCCAGGTAATACAGACCCAAGTCCTCATAACTGAGGATTCCTCCGATGGCATCATACTCGTCCAGGTTGGCCAGCAGGCTGACCGCCTCCGTGCTGGCCTGGACGGGATGACGCCGGATGGCTGCCTCCAGGGCGATCCCCTCCCGCACGGTCAGCGCCTCCAGCCGTTCCCGCAGCCATGCCTGCTCCTCCGGCCTGCCGGGGAGCTGTAAAAGTCCTGTTTTGTCCATGGCCGTTTCACCTCATTTCCATCTGTATGCCGCCCCGGGTGGGCTGGGGCGGCAGCGGTTTCTGCACCGGCTGGCCATCCGCCCGGGTCAGCAGGCCGTAGTCTGTCAGCTCGCCCCCGTACTGCTGGATCAGCGCCTCGCCGTAGCCGTAGAGGTTCAGGTACCGGCACAGCAGGGCGGCATTCTCCTCCCCCATGGAGCGGCGCAGCTCCCCACGGGCCACGTCCTCCGGGGAGGCGGCGGCCCAATTCAGATTGTAGGCGTCCAGCTGTTCCGTCAACGCCATGGCATCCTCCAGGCTGGCGGGGGGCGAGGCCTCCAGCACCGCCTTGTACTTGATCAGGGCCAGAGAGTCCCGCTCCGCCAGCACTGTCAGCTGCGATGCCAAGCAATTCAAGGTATCCAGCCGCCCCGGGGCTGCCCACGCCGCCGGGAGCTGGTGCACCCGGCTGTGGAAGGCGGTGACGGTGCAGTTGGAGATGCCCACAGCCTCCATCTGGTCACGCACCTCCACCAGCTCCTGTCCGGCGGGGAGGGTGAGCTCCGCCCGTTCCTCCCCGAGCCGGAGCTCCAGCCGAAAGAAGCCAGTCGGGGCCTCCGGCGCGCTGCGGAGTTCCTGCCCCTGTGCGGGCTTCCAGTTCCCATCCGGTACCACATCCCCCTGCCTGGTGAAGATCCCGCCCTCCGACTGACGGACCCGGCGGCCCAGGCGCTGGAAGTCCAGCAGTTCAAACACCCTGTCCGGCACATCCTTCACCTCGGGGATGGAACCGTTTGCCGCGTAAACCCGGCCCAACGAGGCGTCGTCCGTGGCCTCGGGCACCACCTGGCAGTGCTCTGCCTGTTCCGCCAATGCGGTAAACGTGCGCAGAGGGATGACACCGCTCCGACTGCTTTCCAGCCTGACCAGCCCCTCGAATGCAGTGCGCTGCCGGCTGTCCAGGCTGGCCAGCCGCTCCGCCAGGGCATTGAGCGCGGGGAAGCCCTCGCCAGATTGCAGGACAGGGAACAGGACAGGGAATTCCCCATAGTCCTCCATCTCCCATTCCACTCTGGTGTCCGGCGCGGGCCGCAGCCGTTCCCAGGCATCCAGGACCGTATACGGGTCTGCCGGAAGCTCCAGTGTCACATAAGTATCCTTGTCCGGATTGCACAGGGACACTGTAAATACCTTATTCAAGTATCATCCCTCCCATCGTCATCGTCGTTCCGCGCTTCATATCCTTCGCCTCGCCCTGCGGGCAAGGCTCACTCATTTCGCCGGAACTCCTCTCCCCACCGAACACGCTGTGCTGGGCTTCGGCGGGGGCCCCGTTATCGTGCGGTTCCTGGGCCTGCGTCTGCCCGAACTGCTCTGCCTCCGTCTGGATGCTCCAGCCCCCCGGCTGCCACAGGTGGACATAGAGCTCCCCGCCGTCTACGCGAATCGCTTGCTGCTCCAGGCCCTCGCCAACGCCGTCCGCAGCCTGGCCGGTGAGATAGTCCTTCAGGCTTGTCAGCTCCTCCGGAGAGAGCTGGCCGACGACCTGGCACTCCGCCACGCCCCACAGCCTGCCGTCTCTGGCCTCTGCCGTAAACACGGCGGAGCGCACCTTGACGTCCAGGAACTCCTTGTCGCACCAGAGCATGAGGCCCCGCCTCCTCCGGCACCCGGTTCCGCACCATGAAGCCCAGGATCCTGTCCTCATAGTCCAGAAGCGTTCTGCCGTCCCATTCTTCACCCGTCTCATCCCAATCTCCCCACTCATTCCGGGCATAGAAGCTGGCGGTGAGGGGCATGTACAGCTTGAGCTGGGTGGACTCAGGCGGGTGGACGGAGAACATCTCCTCCCCAAGGGTCAGGACGCACTCACCTCCGTCGCTCTGCCGGACGTGGAACCGGCCCGAGTCATCGATGTGCTCCAGAGTACCAGCCTCCTCCAGCGTGTTTCTGGGATCATCCAGCTCCCATGTTTGGATCCGGCTGCCCGCGGGGAACTGATTCCGCAGGAAATCCAGCCACTCCTTCGATACACCCTGCATGATGATCTGTCTCCCTTCATTTTGTCTCAAGTGTCATTCGGATAGAAAAGGGGGGGGGGGCTTCCAAAGCGGAAGCCGCCCTTCAACGGAGTCCCTGTGCATGCTCTGTTTCCTCTGATAGTTCATAGTTCTTTCCCGTCCTTTCTTCTGGTAAGCACACAACATACCACAGTGTGCCCGTAATATCCAGCATTTTTTACATCTGCGGCTGCATGGGCGCCTGACTCTGACTCCGCTCCAGCCACAGCGGATAATAGGCCACCTCTGTGATACCCAGATCCGCATTACAGGTGATATGGGCGGCCACGGCGGGGCAGGCTGACGAGATCTGGAACAACGCCTCGGTGAGCTCTGAGCCCAGGCCGTCCAGGATACAGCGGGGCCCGCCGGGCTTTTCGGCAAACTCCGGTTGATCCATGGTGAGGCGGGCCATGGCCTGGGTGGCGGATATGCCTGTTTCCCGGCCGTATGTGATGGCCCGCTTCAAGGCATGCTGCGGATTGAAGCGCCCAAAGTCCATGGTGTAAAACCGCTGTTCCTGCCCGGACTCCACAATGGTGCAGGTCGCAATCCGGCTGGGCTCCTCCGGCCGCTCCGGGCCAAAGAAGCCCATAAGCCGGCCCTCCTTGGCCAGGCCGGACACCTCTGCCGGTGTGCGCCCGGCCTGAAAGTAGACGGCGGCGGCGAACAGCTCGCTGGGCAGAGCGGCGTTTTGGTGCTGGATGACCTCATAGGCGCCCTGGAGGGTTTCCTCACCGAAATTCCGCGCCACCACTCGCAGGGCGGTGAGCATATCGATGTACTCCGTCTCCGCACACTCCCGGTCAAAGCGGTACAGTGCCTCGGTGGTGACGGGGTCCGGCCTGGGAACCAGTTCATTGATCTGCCGGATAAACTCTTTTTTCTGTATATTCTCTCCCCCTCGGTTCACATGGATAGCCCGCCCAGGGATGGCCCCTGGCTGGGGTGGTCCTTGTCGGCCAGCAGTTGTACCAGAGTTTTCAAATCCTCCGGTGCAATCCGCTCAACCGCCTGGCACAGCCGGTTGAGGCCATTGATGGACAGGCGTTCCGCCGGAATGCTGCTGATGACCTCGCCGGGCAGGGTGCTGTCTACTATCCAAAAGTGGGGGCTGTCCCGGATGCCGGTGCGGCACAGGAGACGTTCCAGCCTTTCCGGGCTGTCCGGCAGAACCAGCAGTGTGCTCTGCCCCTCGCCGTAGGATGCCTCCAGGAGTATGACGAACTCCCGGTCAAGATAGTCCGGAAAGGGGCCGCCCTCCTTGTAGAACTTCTCCAGCTCCATACCGTTATCATAAACCACGCCATAGGGTGTGATAGTGCCATGCTTGTTGAGGATCAACTTCAAGGCCGCTGCTCTGCCATCCACCTGTTCCAGCTCCTCCTCACTGGCACAGCCGCCCTCCAGCGTCATGTAATGCTGGCGGCCTACAGCGTCCAAATCCGAAAAGTCCGTGATCACCGTGGCCTGCTGGCAGCAGAAGGTAAGATTGATGAAGTCCGTCATATCAAACGTACCCAGCCTGACCGCCATAGCCTGGAACTGGGCGGCCTCATAGTCGTCAAAGCTGTCCAGCCGCCGGGCCAGGTAGTCCAGCTCGTCCAGATTGGCGCCCACCTTCTCCAGGCGTTTAAGGATGGGGAAGCCGCTCTCCAGCTCGTCCACCCGGCTGTCCCGCTCTGTGGGATGGCCTAACCCCATAGCGGTCAGGAGCTCCAGGGTACACCCATATTCCTGGACGGGGATGGGGAAGGGGATGGTTGCCTGGCTGTACTCCGGATGCGCCGCGTTGCTGAGAACGCATTGGATGACCGGCCTCTTGTTTCGCGCACTCATAATTGCTGCCCTCCCATCTCCGGCCCTTGGCGGGACACGTAATCCTCCAGCGGCCTGGGGTTCTCCTCCCCATACAGGTCATAGGCCATATCGTCCACCGCCTTGTGCACCGCCGGGTCACCCGTCAGGGTCTCAAAGCGGAAGCCGGTCCCATCCTTTGTGGGCAGTTCCTCACGGATCGTCCGGAGGTAATCCTGTGGGGCTGTGAACTCCATGTGCTCGCCGTTGGTAAAGGACACCCGGCCCACCGGGCTGTTCAGCGTCTGCTGGCGCAGGTCATAGCAGTAAAGATAGCACTGGTATTCCCCAGGGCTGGGGGTACAGCGAAGGCAGAAGCGGTAGCTGCCCATCTCCGCCAGATACCCATAGCTCCGGCCGTCCTCCGTGATGGCCCCGCCGTTCTGCCGGCAGAATTGGCCCATAGACGACAGATCCTTCAACGGCCCATCCTCCCGCACGGCGTCCACGAACTGCTGCAGGGCCTCCTTGAACTTCGGCGTGTTGAACTGCTCCCCATTGTGAGGCCACCAGGTATGTTAAAACCCCTTGCCGCTGGAGCCAAAGTTCATCCGGACATGGCCCACTGTGCCCAGCGCCCTGTCCGCCTGCTCATTTGAATAGAACAGGCCGGCCTCCTCACGGGCGGCCGGCCGCAGGAGGAAGCGGTTGTTACATGGATTCATCTGTGTGAATCTCCTCTTTAGTCTCTTGCTCTGCCCACCTGTCCGGGGCATTGAGCCGCCGCATCTCCGAGCGCAGGCACTTTCCATCCCTCCCCCAGCAGAGGAAGCCGTTTGCGGGGTAGGGGCAGCCCACGCAGAGGGGGGAGCAGGTGCATACCGGCCTGGGCGGCGGTTCCGCCGGGTGCTCCGGGGCGTACGGCTTGTGGGCGCAGAAATGAAATAAAATCTGGGCATAGAAAAAGGGGGCGCCTGATTTGGCGC
>NZ_CAXSQB010000053.1:0-24617 GCF_964239415.1 Clostridium sp. ATCC BAA-442
GCCGAGCTGCCCACCCCGGTCACGGAGGAGGAACTGCCCGCCCTCTATGAGGCCGAGGGCTATACGGTGACGGAGGTGCGCGGCTATCTGGACGACTTTGTGGTGGAATACACCTACGGCGGCAGTGAACCCCGCCTTCTGGACTGGGTGTTCGGAGAAACCGGCCGCCGGGTGTACCTGACGGGTCTGGACGCCGATGCTTCCTATCAGATCACCGGCCCAGGCGAGGTGCGCTTTACCACCGGCGGTGTCAGCTCCTCCACCCCCTGGAAAGGGCTGCCCGAGTCGGGTACCGTGCGGGTGCTGGTGGACGCCTACGGCCGGGTGCCGGAGGACGCCGTTCAGACCACCCTGGATACTGTGGAAACCTGGCTGGACCCGGCGGAGCCCTTCTACATGGGCTGGTGGGAGAACGGCCGCCCCGATACTGAAAGCGGCCGGTTTGAGCAGGTGTACGACGCCCGCATCGATGCCGACGGCCTGTCCTTCTCCTTCATCCCCAACGGGGACAGCCAGGAGCTGTTTGAGGGGTTCTTCCCGGCGGCCACCACCATTCCCAGCTTCGAGACCAGCTTTGATCCAGATCGCCGGGTGTTCACCCTCCGCCTCCACAACACCTGCCTGGAGAGCGGCGGCGCGGAAACTGATGAGATAGAGGAATGGATCGGTGAGGGGACATATCCAAAGGACCTCTATCCCTATTCCTTCCCGGCGGGCTCCCTGGGCCGGGACAGCCACTTCCTGCGGGATGTCACCATCGCCGAGGACGGGGAGGACGTGGTGGTGACCGCCGTCCTGACGGAGCGCGCCTACCGCTTCACAGTGGAGACCTCCAACCTGGGCTTCGACAACATCCCCTCCTTCCGCATCGTATTCCGGGAGAAGAATCTTGACTTAGATGGGCGGGATTGATGTGAAACGATACCTGGCGCTCGTTCTGCTGCTGGCCCTCTGTCTGGCCGCCTGCACACCGAAGGCCCCGGCGGAGACCGCCCCGCCGCCGGAGGCCGGTTCGATCCGGCCGGAGACGCCCGCCCCGGTGTGGGGCGAGCAGGTCTTTCAGCGGGACTATGCCGGCGAGGAATCCAACGCGGACGCGCCGGAGGGGGTGGTGGTCTCCCTGCGCTTTGTCATGCCCTGCATCGAAAACGCCGGGGAGAACCCCGTCTGGCAGAGTCTAAACGAAGACTTCTCCATACTGGGAGAGGGGTGGCTGGAAAAGGGCCTGGAGTACTGGAGCACTCCAGGCCTGGAGCCCGGCGGGGACTATTCCGTGGAGAGCGTCTACACCATCCAGCGGTGCGACCGCTTCCTGAGCGTCCGCTACCAGCGCACCGAGGCGCTGGCGGGTGAGCCCGCGGTCACTGTCTCCGGCAGCCTCTTTGACCTGTCCACCGGCAAAGCCCTTACCCTGGACTCCTTACTGCGGGTTCCGGCCGAGAAGGGGATGGACGCTCTTCTGGATGCTCTGGACGGTCTGGAGGACGGCCCGTACGGCCGGGCATATTTTGAGAGCTACTGGGATGTCAACGCCTTCTACCTTACGGAAGACCACCTTGTGCTCCTCTTCCCGGTCTATGCGGACGGCGCTACCTCCCCCACCGCCACCCTGGAGCGCCCCATCCCCCTGGATCGCCTCCGGGGGCTGCTCAGCAGCGCCTTCCCGGAGCTCTGTCCGGCTGACCCTGCTCCCCAGCCCTCCGCCCCGGCGGCGGAGCCGCACGCATTCACCCCGGAGGAGATCGGCCGGGTCAACGGGACGGCGAGTCCTGGCACATCCGCTCCCACCGAATTGTAAACAATCCTTGAACCCTCTTGCAATTTTTCATGCGAAGGATTATGATAGCGTTAGCACTCAGAAAGTTCGAGTGCTAACGCTCTTTGTTTACAAAACCGTTTGAGATACAGGAGGCATTGTCATGGCAAAGAAACAGTTCAAGGCCGAGTCCAAGCGGCTGCTGGATCTGATGATCAACTCCATCTACACCCACAAGGAGATCTTCCTGCGGGAGCTGATCTCCAACGCCAGCGACGCGGTGGACAAGCTGGCCTACAAGGCCCTCACCGACGATCAGGTGGGGCTGAACCGCTCCGACTTCAAAATTACCCTCACCCCCGACCAGATTGCCCGCACCCTGACCATCTCCGACAATGGCATCGGCATGACGAAGGAGGAGCTGGAGCAGAACCTGGGCACCATCGCCCGCAGCGGCTCCCTCCAGTTCAAGCAGGAGCTGGCCAAGCAGGAGAACGGCGGGGAGCACACCACCGACATCATCGGCCAGTTCGGCGTGGGCTTCTACTCCGCCTTCATGGTGGCCGACCACGTCACCGTCACCTCCAGGGCCTACGGCTCCGACGAGGCGTGGCAGTGGGCCTCCGACGGCGCGGACGGGTACACCCTCACCCCCTGCGGGAAGGAGAGCGCTGGCACCGACATCGTGCTCCACATCAAGCAAAACACCGAGGACGACCACTACGACGAGTACCTGGAGCAGTACCGCCTGGCCGAGCTGGTCAAAAAATACTCCGACTACATCCACTACCCCATCGTCATGCTCATGCACAAGTCCCGCCAGAAGCCCCGCCCCGAGGACGCCGGCGACGACTACAAGCCCGAGTGGGAGGACTTCGACGAGTGGGAGACCCTCAACTCCATGGTCCCCCTGTGGCAGCGGCCCAAGAGCGAGGTCACGGCGGAGGAGTACAACCAGTTTTATAAGGAGAAGTACGGCGACTGGGAGGATCCCCTGAGCGTGGTGCACGTGTCCGCCGAGGGCGCGGTGGAGTACAAGGCCATGCTCTATATCCCGGCCCACGCCCCCTATGACTTCCACTCCCGGGAGTACCAGAAGGGCCTCCAGCTCTACTCCTCCGGCGTGCTCATCATGGACAAGTGCGCCGATCTGCTGCCCGAGCACTTCCGCTTCGTCAAGGGCGTGGTGGACTCCCAGGACTTCTCCCTCAACATCTCCCGTGAGATGCTCCAGCACACCCGCCAGCTCAAGGTGATCGCGGGCAACCTGGAGAAGAAGATCAAGGCCGAGCTGCTCCGCCTCCAGAAGGATGACCGGGAGAAGTACGAGACCTTCTGGAAGGCCTTCGGCACCCAGATCAAGGTGGGCGTGGTGAGCGACTACGGCGCCCATAAGGAGCTTTTGAAGGATCTGCTGCTCTTCTTCTCCTCCAAGGAGGGCAAGCTCACCTCCCTGGCCGAGTACAGGGCCCGCATGCCGGAGGAGCAGAAGTACATCTACTACGCCTGCGGCGAGGACGCCGGGCAGCTTGCCAAGCTCCCCCAGGCCGAACGCATCCGGGACAAGGGCTATGAGATCCTCTACCTCACCGACGAGCCCGATCAGTTCGTCATCGACGCCCTGGGCGCGGTGGACGAGGTGGCCTTCAAGTCGGTGGACGACGCCGACGCCCTCCCCGAGACCGACGAGGAGAAGGCCGCCCTGGAGCAGAAGGCCGAGGAGAGCAAGCCCGTGCTGGACTTCCTCAAGGAGACCCTGGGCGACGCCATCAAGGAGGCCCGGGTGTCCAAAATCCTGAAGAGCGGCGCGGTGTGCCTCACCGCCGACGGCCCCATCACCCTGGAGATGGAGAAGTATTTCCAGCGGGTGGACCCCGAGAACGCCAAAAGCATGAAGGCCCAGCGGGTGCTGGAGCTCAACCCCGACTCGGCGGCCTTCGCCGCCCTCAGCCGGGCGGTGGAGAGCGACCGGGACAAGGCCGCCCGGTACGCGAAGCTCCTCTACGCCCAGGCTCAGCTCATCGCCGGCCTGCCTCTGGAGGACCCCGCCGGCTACACTGAGCTGGTGTGCTCGCTGATGAACTGACGACAGGAGGACACGCCGTGGTTGTGCAGAAGAAAGTCCCTTCGGTGGAGGCGCTGGAGCGTCTTCACCGCCTAGCCTACTCCGTTCCTGACGAGGTTCAGGTCCGCTCCCTGGACGGCGCCATCGCTATCGACGCCAAATCGTCCATGGGCCTGTTCGCTCTGGACTTTTCCCAGCCGGTAGAAATCCTCACCGACTCCCCGGCGGTGCTGGCCGAGCTGGAGTGCTGGTGAGTCCGCCGCGCCAGGCTTTGCTTTGCCCGGGACCGGATAGCGGCGGCGTTCCGCCGGATACACTGCAAGACCGCCTCCGCCTATGAGCGGAGGCGGTCTTGTTTGCCTGCGCGGTTCTCCTCTAGAAATAAGTTCCGGGGCCCGGCACATGTGCCGGCCCCCGGAATGGGATCTTCTCTCATTGGGGCGTCAGGATGCCGTCTCAGACCTCCATGGCCGCGTCATAGCCCTCGCGGACCGCCTCCAGGATCTGGCGGGGCCGCTTGGCCCACCATGCGGAACTCGCTGGAGACCGGCTCCAGGGCCAGGGCCTCCGCCCGGAGGGGCGCCATGCCGGCGGACAGGATGACGGTGTCGGCGTCAAGCGTGAGCTCCTTGCCGTCCGCGTCTCTGCACACAATGCCGTGGTCATGGATCCCGGTACAGGTGGTCCTGCACAGGATTGTGACCTGCTCGGCGTGATCCTTGAGCTCCATCATCAGGGCGGGCTTGTGGATGGAGTTGGCGTCGCGGGCCACGTCAATGCCCATCTCCACCAGGGTCACCTGCTTGCCCTGCATGGCCAGCTCCAGAGCGGCCTCGGTGCCAGCCAGGCCGCCGCCGACGATGACCACCTTCTGCCCGACCTGTACCTTGCCGTCATACATGTCCATGATGGGATGGGCCTTCTCCACACCGGGGATGGGGGGAATCAGGGCCTTGGAGCCCACGGCGGCAATGCAGAAGTCGGGGGCGATGACCTTTACCAGCTCGGGGGTGACCTCGGTGTTCAGCCGGATATCCACGCCCATGCGGACGGCCTTGGCAATCATATAATCCACATACTGCTGGGTCTCCCGCTTGAAGGGCACCTTCCGGGCGTAGCGGAGCAGGCCGCCCAGCGTGCCGGTTTTCTCGCAGAGGATGACCTCATGCCCCCGATCCTTGGCGACAATGGCCGCCTCCAGTCCGGCGGGGCCTCCGCCGGCAATGAGCACCCGCTTGGGCGTGGTGGGCAGGAAGGGGAACACCTCGTCCTCCGGCCGGTCCAGGGTGGGGTTGATGGCGCACTTGGTGATGCGGGTCTGGTAGTTGGCGATGCAGGCGTTGCAGCGCAGGCAGGGGCGGATCTCCTCCTCCTGGTTCCTCTTGAGCTTGTTGACAAACTGGGGGTCGGCGTTGACCGCGCGGCAGACGGCGATCATGTCCACCTTCCCGGCGGCCAGGATATCCTCGATCTTCTTGGGATCCCGGTGGGCGCCCACGCTCACCACATGGGAGTGCTTCACGTGCTTCTTGATCTCCTCGGCCAGGTAGAGGTTGTGGCCCTCCTCCTTGAACATGCCGGGCACCATCAGGCACTCGGTCTCCGGGAAGTAGAAGTTGCAGGCGGAGACATGCAGCAGATCGGCCTTGCCGTCCATCAGCTTGGCAAACTCCACGCCCTCCTTCAGGGTGTAGCCGCCCTCCACGTACTCGGTGCCGCTGAAGCGCACCTCGATGAGGAAGTCCTCGCCGCAGTACTGGCGGATGCGGTCGATGATCATGAGCAGCAGGCGGGCCCGGTTCTCCAGGCTGCCGCCGAAGCGGTCGGTGCGGTGGTTGGTCAGCGGGGAGAGGAACTGGTGGATGAGCCAGCCGTGGCCGGCGTGGATCATGGCCATCTCGAAACCGCAGGTCTTGGCCTGCTCGGCGGCGCGGCCGAAGGCGTCCACCACGGTCTCGATCATCTCCTCGGTCATGAAGAGCACCTCGCCCTTGCGGTAGACCGGCTCATCGGAGGCGGACTGGTCGGACAGGGGGGCGATGGTCTTGGTCTCGTCAAAGTTGATGTAGTCAGGGCCCCAGGCCTGGACGCCCGCGCTGGCCCGCAGCATGCCGGCGTGGTTGAGCTCAATGCTGGCAACGGCGCCGTAGCGGTGGATCTCGTCGGCGATGCGGGTCAGGAAGGGCAGGTTGTCCTCGTGCCCCGCCAGGATCTTTGGGGAGGCCAGCTTGCCGGAGTCCTCGCCGCTGGGGTCGACAATACAGTCGCCCAAGGTGACTACGGCGGCGCCGCCCATGGCCCGCATGCGGAAGAACTGCATATCCCGCTCGGAGGGGTGGCGCTCCGGGGTGGTATCCAGGTCGAACACGGAGATGGGCGCGATCTCAATGCGGTTTTTCAGGGTGATTCCCCGGATGGTCAGAGGGGTAAATATGTGCTGATATGTTCTGTCCATACAATAAGAACTCCTTCTGAATAAAATAGACGATCCCTGCATTACAGCTTTTCATAGCTCTTGACGGGCTTGACGGCGCCGCTTCTGTAGCGGAGCTGGGCGAAGAGAATCCCCACAATGGTGATGATGACCAGAATGACCGCCTGGGGCATGCTCATCTGGAAGAAGAGCACCAGCACCATGACCACGCAGGATACGCCGCCCAGAATGGACTTCAGGTAGAGCTTGCTCTTGCTGCAGCGGAAGGCGGAGACCTCCCACAGCTCCGGCATGCGCTGGGGGATAAATACGGTGCCGAAGCAGATGAAGGCGAACAGAATGTTGCTGAGCACCACGGCGGTGTCGGCGATCATGCTGATCTGCAGGCCGGTCAGGATGGGAATGAGGCCCACGATGTAGAAGCCCACCAGGATAATGACGGGGGTCTTGAACTTGGGGTGAATGTAGCCGATCTTATGGGGCAGCCAGCCGTCGTTGCAGGCCTGTAGGATGGGCTTGGTGATCCATGCGAAGGTGGCGTTCAGAGTCGTAGTCAGGGCCAACAGGGCGCCGCCGATGACGAAGAACAGGAACACGGGAGTGGGCATGATCGCCCTGGCCACCAGGTCCAGAGGCTGGTTGGCCGTCTCGGAGACGGGGAGCACGCCGCCGGCCACCATGGCAATCAGGGCATAGAAGATTGCGATGGCAATGGTAGCCACCAGGATGACCTGGGGCAGATCCTTGGTGGGGTTCTTGGCCTCTGCACTCAGGTTGACCATGTCGATGCCGCCGGCGGTGGCCCAGGTCAGCAGCACGGCGCAGGTGATGATGCCCATGGGGCCGGCGGGGGCAAAGTCCACTGTAAACAGGGTGCTGTAGTCCACCTTGGGCAGTCCGAACACGATGAAGCAGGTCATGGCCAGAGCCAGCACGATATCCATGACGATCTCCAGCTTGGCCGCGCCCTCAATGCCCAGCAGGTTGGTAATGAAGAATACGGTCAGGCAGGCCACCGCCACGGGGACAATGGGCACCTGCGGCAGCACGCCCTGGAGATACTGGGCGAAGCTGATGGCGTACATGGCCAGGGAGACGTTGGAGGCAAAGAAGATGACGATGTAGAAGCCGGCGAACTTGGGACCCCACAGGGTGCCCATCATGGAGTAATAGCCGCCGCGGAAGCGGGCGGTACCCGCCATCACGATGAAGGGCAGGGCCTGGAGCAGAATGAAGACGGCGGAGAGCAGAATCCCGATCCACGCCGACTTGCCCGTGTACCCGATGCCGATTCCGATCAGCGAAAACACGCCGGAGCCGATCACATGGCCGAAGGCGATGGAGTACAGCTCCCTTTTCCCCAGCGTCCGGTTCAGATCCTCTGTTGTCAGCATTTTCTTTTCTTTGTTTTCCATGGACAATCCTCCTCTACTTATTGGTCGGCCTGTGCCGACCGTTCCCTGTCCGGGACTCCGCCTGCACACAAACCGGAGTCCCTCCTCCGACCCGCGGGGACCGGAAACGCCACAGGCCTTTCGTTCAAGCCGCAGGACGGCAGTGCCCCCGCAGCCTCAAGCGCATATTCGAAATCCATGGGTTACATCTGTTTTCCTTCTCCCTCGGCAAAAGGCTCCTTTCCCTTTAAATTAGACCAGACTCGACCTATTTTTTATTCCGATTGCAATCTTCATATGTTAAGTATAGAAAACTTGATACAGAAAAATAGCCCCTTCCCTGCGGATATTTTGGGGGTTCTGCTAAAATAAAACCGGCTGCATCCCGGAAAAATACAACAAAAAGTACAGCCAACTGACGACCAGTTGGCTGTACTTCTGTTTATATTGTATAGGTTTTCAAACGAGGAAAATCACTGGAATTTTTCAAACAATGTGATGAAAACCCACAATTTTTGCTATAAAAAGAATTCCACAGGATTAGGACGGGCAATCCGAAAACGTTATAGTTTTTCAAAGCACAGCAGCAGGATCTCAAAGGGGGCCAGCTTGAGGGTCAGATGGTAGGCGCCGTCCAGCTCCAGAAGATTCAGGGACATTTCAGGGGCCAGTGTTCCGTTGAGTACCCGCAGCGTCTCTGCGGAAAGTCTATCCGCCAGCGGCAGGGGGAAATCCCGGTACCTGGATGCGTATTCCTCAGAGGTAAGCCGGTACTTCCGGATGGCGAACCGCCCCGTCATGCCCCGGACGCTCAGTGTGACCTCCCGGTTGTAGTCGTGATCCTTCATCAACTCCACAAAGGGGGCCTGTTCCTCGACCCGGGAGCCACCCTCGAACAGCGTGTCGAAGCACGCGTCATAGTGGTAGAGCAGCACCTGGATGTCCTCCCTCCCGGACTGCCTGGCGGCCAGGTACATATCGCCCTGGGCGATTACCGTGTCGCCCAACTGCTCCAGCAGGGAGAGCAGGTGGTAGACCGGGCGCTTGAGCCCCTCCGGGGTCAGCAGGGCCACACCCGAATCCCCGTCCAGCAGCGTGAGCCGGGGCATACGGCTCCCCCGGCTTGAAGCCATGGTGTGGAGGAGGTAGCCCGGCATATAGCCGGAGCCATACAGCGCATTGGCTTCCGGCCGGTGCTCTGCCCCGGTGACGCGCACCGGAAGCCGGCCGGCGGACAGGGCCTCCGCCAGAGTCCTGGCCCGCTCCTCCTCCCCGGGAGCCGCCGGAACGATCACCTCCAGTTCACCGCCGGGCCGCAGAAAACGCTCCCGCAGGGGCTCCAACTCCTCCCTCAGCCCCCGGAGCGGCTCCCCCGGCGGCACACACACCCGCAGCCTCATTCTCAGCGACCACAGATCATTCAGGATATAGTTCAGCACTCTGGGGCTGTTCCGGTAACGGCGCAGAAAGTCCAGATCAAGCGCAACGGTGTCCAGCCCCAGCTCCTCCCGCAGCCGCCGCAGCTCCGGAAAGCAGGTGATGTGGTCGTAGGCGGCACCCGCCAGGCTGACGCACCGGGGCCTCCGGAGGGGCTTCTCCTCATACCGTCCGCCCCAGTCCAGCGAGATTTCCTCCGACTTCCGGCAGAATTTTTGCAGCAGGAGCTCCAGCTCCTGCCCCTCCAGTGCCCTGCAGCTATATGCCTGCACCGCAATGGTGCGGCTCTGGTACCTGCGCCGGTACTGCTGTGGCGTGGTGCGAAAGCTCTTTTCAAAGCTGTCGCTGAAATATTTGTACTTGGAAAAGCCGCATTCGTAGGCGATGGTCTGGAGCCCCTTGCACCCCTCCAGCAGCATGGCCGCCGACTTCTCCACACGGGCCATGTTCAGGAAGGTCCGGAAGCCCACGCCGCAGCCGTTCTTGAGAATGTTGGTCAGGTGGTTGGCGCTGATGTGCTCCATGGCCGCCACATCCTCAATGCGGATAGGTTTGTTGTAGTTGCGGTAGATGTAGTCCGTGATCCGGCGGATGCGCCGGAGCTGGAGCTCGTTTCCCTTGTAGGCGTTGTTGAACTCGGGAAAGCCGCTGCCCAGATAATAGCACTGGAACTCCTTGATGAGAGTGTTGAGAATCTTCTCCCCCACCTCCCTGTAGGCAGCCGTCTCCGTCCCCGTCCGGTCCAGCAGCCTGGGGAGCTGCTTTTTCAGATAGCTGCCCAGCATTTGGATTCCCGCTGTATTGTTCTCCAGGGCACTGTTGGCAAACTGGTAGGTCCGCAGGTCCGGAAACTCCGCCCGGTATGCCTCCACATTGATGTGCAGCAGCATCACCGTCCCCCGGGTGTGGGGATAGGCGCAGAGCCGGTGCAGCTCCCGCGGACAGCTCACGTAAATATCCCCGGCCTTCATGTCCAGCACGTTGTTGACCACTGTGAGCTCAAAGGAGCCCTCCAGGGCAAACATGATCTCCAGAACGTCGTCGTGCATATGAAAGGGGTATTCCTCCACCTCCACGATACTGCACTGCAGCGGTGCATTGTCGGGAAACGCAATTGTCTCATACAGCATGTCCCTTCCGTCCTTTCCGTTGTGCTCCGGCTCCGCGGGTGTCACGGCCAGCCCTTTGGGGGATATTTTACCGTATTTTCAAACTGCTTTCCAGCAAAATCTGGATTTCACTCTGTTTCTCTCTCCGCATGCTTTTGACAGCAGCCCATTGTAAAATATATACAAGAAATTGCATCTACACCTTTCCTATATTGACGTTTTTTCCACCCCATGCTATCCTATTGTCATAGTACTGTTACAGGAAGGGGGATCGATTCCGGTGCAGCAACAGCAGTAAGATTTCTTCCATGGAGGAAGCTTGAGAACCACATTTCATGAAGGAGGCCTCGACCATGACCATGCGTATCCACCGCGCAGTCCGGACCCTCTCCCTTCTCCTGGCTCTGAGCATGCTGCTTTCCGTCAGCGCCATTTCCTCCGCGGCCGAAACGCCCGCCCCTTCCGTACTCACCGTTTCGGATTCTACGCTCGCTTTGGTTGACCGGGATCAAGCCTTTACCGCCACCCTCACCGTAGACGCCTCGGTACTGGGGGACGCCTCTCCCGATGCCTGGGCCGCCGGCCTTACCTGGTACCTCACCCGGGAGGAGGGCTTCCAGGACGGGACGCTCTATCCCTATTACTACCCAGGCGACCGCCTGGACCGCTGGCAGGTCTGGAACAACGGCGAAGGAGGCGACGCACTGTTCACCCTGGGCGATGCAGCCGCGTCGTCCAGCGGCGGCAAGGTCACCGTAACCCTGCCCTTTACCGCCGGTTCCTTTACCGGCATCAACGGCGACTCCTCCAAAAACCGGAATGCCTGGCCCAGCTTCATCGGCACGTACACCCTGTCCGCCCGGAGCGGTGATACCGTAGTGGCGGAGACGGACATGACGGTGAATGCCTATGACAGCTATACCCGCTACGACGACATTGACGAGTCCATCCAGGACATCATCGACGAGGCGCTCCCCGGCCGGTACATCACCGTCACCACCTTCGGCCAGAGCGAGGGCGGCCGGGATCAGTATTACGTCACCCTGTCCGACAGCAAGGCGTCCGTGGACGCCTTCCAGGCCATGAACGCCATCGCCGAGACCGACCCCGCCTCCCTCCAGGACAAGCTGGAGAAGGGCTCCATGGGCGACTACCGCGTGCCCTTCTTCCTTAACAACGTCCACCCCGACGAGGACCCCGGCGTGGACGCCCAGCTCAACGTCCTGCGCGCCCTGGCTACACAGGAGACCGTTACCTACAACACCCTCACCGGCTTCAAGGACAAGAGTGTGGACATCTCGGAGATGTTCGCCCCCGACGTGCTGGACCTGGGCATCACCGGCCTGGGCTCCCAGAAGTTCACCAGGGATGCGGAGGGCAACATTCAGGACAACACCGGCGTCAACGATGCCAGTGAGCTCTATACCATCAGCGGCGACATCACGCTGAAGGTGGATGACATTCTGGACGACATCATCTTTGTCATCTGCCCCAATGAGAACCCGGACGGGCGCACCTACAACACCCGCCGCAACGACAACGGCTTTGATCTGAACCGGGACGCCTCCAACCAGACCCAGAACGAGACTACCAATCTGGTCCAGGTGATCAACGACTGGAACCCGGTGGTATTCGCCGAGCTGCACGGCTACATGACCGAATTCCTGGTGGAGCCCTGCACCCCGACCCACGAGCCCAACCTGGAATACGACCTGCTGGTGAAGAACTTTGCGCTGGGCTCCGAGGCCTTCGGCACGGCTGCCCTGGGCACCATGTCGGCCACCCGGGAGGAGCATCCCGACACCCTGTACTGGTCCTATTACATGCCTCTGCGGGATGACTACGACCCCTCCACCATGCACTGGTCCGCTTGGGACGACCTGTGTACCAACTACGGCCCCAGCTACGCCATGCTCAACTGCGGCTCCCTGGGCTACACCATTGAGACCCCCTATAACAACGAGGCATCCACCGACCTGTTCGAGTACGGCGTCTACGGCCTGATCGACTACGTCATGGAGCACAAGGACGACATCTACCACAACCAACTGGAGTTCTTCCGCCGGGGCATCGAGAACGAAGATCACCGGGACAGCATGGAAAAGTGGTATGTGGATGTGAACAACAAGCAGTTGCAGTCCGATACCTGGCGCGTCCCCTACGAGGAGAACGACAATTATTTCCCCGAGTACTATGTCATCCCCGTGGACGCCGCCTCCCAGCGCGATCCCGCCGACGCCTATGCGATGGGCCGGTTCCTGCTGCGCAACGGCGTAAGGGTATCCTCGCTGGACACGGACACCGCCGTGGGCGGCGTCACCTACAGGGCCGGTTCCCTGGTGGTGGACATGCATCAGGCCAAGCGGAACTACGCCAACGCCGTCCTGTGGGAGGGCGCCGACGCCTCCGCCTCCGGCTTCCCCGATCTGTACTCCGAGTCGGTTACCAACTTCCCCGCCATGCGCGGCTTTGACTGCATCCCCATCGCCGCAGAGGGCGCCTTTGACGGCAAGCTCACCGAGGTGAGCACGGTGACCGGCAGATCCCAGCTCACCGGCACGGCGGGCGACGTGGTCATCCTCTCCAACAACGGCAGCGAGGCGGTCCGCGCGGTCAACGCCCTGCTGGATGCCGGCCGCACCGTAAGCCTCATCACCTCCGGCGACCACAAGGGCGACTTTGCTCTCTCCCTCGCCAGCTACGAGACGGTTGCGGACGACTTTGTGCTCTCCGCCACCCGGACGGCCGAGTCCCCCGCGGCCAGCGCCATCCGGAAGCCCACGCTCTTCCTCGCGGGCCGCTATGACGCATTCTCCGGTGCCAAGCTCACGGAGGGCTACTTCGCCCAGTGGTTCCGCGACGGCTACGGCTTCCAGAACTACCGCAATGTCTACAGCAACGGCACCTCCAACTACGACATAGAGACCTACATCGACCAGCTGGGCTTCACCGTCACCGACGATCCCGCCAAGGCGGATATCATTGTGGGCAACGTAGCCCTAGATCAGGGGGAGAAGGGCGCGGCCGCCGTGGCCGCTGTCAAGGCCGGCACCCCCTACATCGCCACCGGCTCCGACCCGCTGGAGTACATCTCCAAAAACCTGGTCACCGACCTGACCTACACCACCCTGGGCATGGAGGCCCTCCATACCGTCACCTATCCCACCGACAGCCTGATCACCGCCAGCTACGCCGCCGACGGCGACTATGTGCTGTATACCTATAACTGCGGCGTGCTCACCTCCGTCCCCGCCGGGGCCACGGTGCTCATCCAGGCCGCGGAGCAGGACAGCTTTATCGCCGGCTGCTGCCTCAACGAGAACGGAACTCCCATTGACGGCTTTGTGGAGGCCATCGCCCTGGAGCGGGACGGCATGGATCTCACCATCTTTGCCAACTCCGTCAACAACCGCGCCCACCAGCAGGACGACTACCGCTATGTGACCAATGCCATCTACGCCAAAATGAGCACCGGCGGCACCGGGTTCACCGATGTCCCCGCAAGCCATTGGGCCGCCGGCGGCATTGCCTATGCGGTGGAGAACGGCCTCATGACCGGCACCTCCCGCACCACATTTGCCCCCGCCGCCCCAACCACCCGGGGTATGATGATGACCATTCTGGCCCGCCAGGACGGCGTGAGCACCTCCGGCGGCGGCACCTGGTATGAAAAGGGCATGGCCTGGGCCAAGGAAAACGGCATCTCCGACGGAAGCGCCCCCAACGGCTCCATCACCCGCGAGCAGCTGGCCGTCATGCTCTACCGCGCGTCCGGCGCTGACGCCGGCTCTGCGGAGCTGAGCGCCTTTGCCGACAGCAAGGCGGTCTCCTCCTGGGCCGCGGAGGCCATGAGCTGGGCCGTGGAGCAGGGCGTCATCACCGGCAAGAAGGGGAACCTTCTGGACCCCGACGGCACTGCCTCCCGGGCTGAGGTCGCCGTCATGCTCCAAAGATACCTCGGTTGAGCTTCCCTTCCAAAAATGACTGCGCGCGCCGCCTGAGAGACAGGCGGCGCGCGCAGTCTGTTTTTTCCGTTTCTCCCCGGCAGCCCTCGTTTTTGGCCCCTGTCGCGCATAGGATAGAATGGCGGAAGCCGGACGGTTCCCGCCGCCAAATCAAACCGGCGCTGTCCGCCGCCGGGGGAGGAGAGCATATGGATCAGATCCGAATCGGTATCGTGGGCTACGGCAACCTGGGGCGCGGCGTGGAATACGCGCTGCGGCAGAACCCGGACATGGCGCTGGTGGGCGTGTTTACCCGACGCCCGCCCTCCAGCCTCACACTCCAGACGCCCGGCGTACCCGTGTATCCGCTGGACGCCCTGGACGGGATGGAGGGCGCCGTCGACGTGCTGCTGCTCTGCGGCGGCAGCGCCGCCGACCTTCCGGAGCAGAGCCCCAGGTACGCCGGACGCTTTCACCTGGTGGACAGCTTCGACACCCACGCGAACATTCCCGCCCACTTTGCCGCCGTGGACGCCGCGGCCAGGGCCGGCGGGAAGACGGCCATCATCTCCGCGGGGTGGGACCCCGGCCTCTTTTCCCTGGTGCGGGCCCTGGCCGCGGCGGTGCTGCCCTGCGGGGAGAGCTACACCTTCTGGGGCCGGGGGGTCAGCCAGGGCCACTCCGACGCCGTCCGCCGCATCCCCGGCGTCCGGGACGCGCGGCAGTACACCATCCCGGTCCCCGCCGCCCTGGATGCGGTGCGCAGCGGCGCCAATCCGGCGCTGACCACCCGGCAGAAGCACATGCGGGAGTGCTTTGTGGTGGCGGAGGAGGGGGCCGACCGGGCCCGCATCGAGCAGGCGATCATCACCATGCCCCACTACTTTGCCGACTACGACACCACGGTGCACTTTCTCTCTGAGGAGGAGCTGCTCCGGGACCACGGCGGCCTGCCCCACGGCGGCTTTGTCTTCCGCGGCGGCCGCACGGGCCGGCAGGAACAGAACCGGGCCCTGGTGGAATTCAAACTGACGCTGGACTCCAACCCGGAGTTCACCGCCTGTGTCCTGACCGCCTTTGCCCGAGCCGCCTTTCGCCTGGGCCGGGCGGGACAGGCGGGCTGTAAAACCGTGTTTGACATTCCCCCGGCTGCCCTCTCTCCCCTGTCGCCGGAGGAGCTGCGCCGACAGCTTCTGTAGGGGGCGTTTCAGCGAACGCGGTTGCGCAGCGCCTCCCCCGCCAGATAGCGGCGCAGGTTGTCTAGCGCGATGCGGGCGATGCGGCGCTCGGTGTCCGCCAGGTGGTTTCCTCCAGCGGTGTGGGGTGTGATGAGCGCCTTGGGCTGCCGCCACAGCGGATGCTCCGGCGGAAGGGGCTCCGGGTCGGTGACATCCAGGCCCGCGCCCCACAGGCGGCCATCCGCCAGCACCTCCGCCAGGGCCTGACCGTCCACGCAGCTCCCCCGGCCGCCGTTGAGGAGGATGGCGTCCCCCTTCATGCGCAGCAGCCGCGCCTTGTCAAAGAGACGGACGGTGCCGGGGGTTTGAGGCAGCGTGAGGGCCACCACATCCGCCGCGGGGAGCAGCGTATCCAGCGCTTCGAAGCCGTACATGCACTCGATGCCCGCGGCAGGCTTGGCCGGGTCCCGCCGCACGCCGCTGGTGCTGGCCCCCAGGGTCTGGCACAACCGGGCGAAGGAGCTGCCCAGGTCGCCGGTGCCCACCACCAGCACCTGAGCGCCCAGCAGAGTCTTGACAGGGCCCAGGTCCCTCCAAAGCGCCCTGTTCTGCTGGTCCCGGTAACTGGGCAGGCGCTTCATCAGCGCCAGCAGCAGTGCGAACAGGTGTTCTGACACCGAATGGCCATAAGCCCCGGTGGAGCAGGTCAGCGCCGCCTCCGAGGGCAGGACGCCGGGGGCGGTATAGGGGTCCACCCCGGCACTGCGGGTGTGGAGCCAGCGCAGGGCGGTGCTCCCCCGCAGGCACTCCGGCGGCGGGTTGCCCAGAATTACCTGGGCGGACTGCCAGTCCTCCACCGTCAGTCCGTCCCCGTCGGGGTGGAACCGCTGGGGGGCCAGGACGGCAAAGGCCGCCCGCTCCTCCCCGGTCAGGTTAAGCAGATTTAAAATGATGGATTCCATGAACCTTCTCCTCCCTCAGAGGCGTTTTTCACCGCGCAAGACGCAGCGGCGGATACTTACACATCATAGGACCATCCCTCGCCGCGTCCCGCAGCTTCATAAAATTGAACCGCTCGGCAGAAAGGCTAAGTCAATGGCCTGAACATCCTCCCACGTCAGGAATTCACCCCGGCACGCAGCTGGGGAGAATCCCCGAAAAAGGCGTTAGGCCTGGGCGCTCTGCACGTAGCGCATGAGGATGGCGGATACCTCAGCGCGGCTGGCCGTGCCGCCGGGGTCCAGCCGGCCGCCCGATTTACCGGTGATCAGGCCCTGTGCCACCGCCCAGTTCATGGCCTCTCTGGCCCAGGCGCTGACGCCGGCTCCGTCGGCATAGCTGTCCAGCTGGTCCGCGTCCGCCTGTCCGCCGGCGTAGCGGAAGAGAATGGCGGCCAGAGATTCGCGGGTGAGGGCGGCGTCAGGAGAGAAGCCCTTGCCGGTGCCGGTGACGATGCCCTCGGAGGCCGCCCAGCGCACCGCCTCGGTGTACCACTGGTCCTCGTCCACGTCGTCAAAGTCCATGGCATAGTTCACCACGGGGGAGCCCGCCTCCCGCCACAGGGCGGTGACCAGCATGGCGCGGGTCATGGGCTGCCCGGGGGCGAAGGCGGAAGCGCCGGTGCCCTGCAGCAGCCCCTGGCTGGAGACGAACTCCACGGCCCCGGCCGCCCAATGGGTGGCCGGCACGTCGGTGAAGGTTCCGCCGGCGGCGGGCCGGAAGGTGTCGGTCAGATTGTCGGCCAGCTGAATCTCACTGGACTGGTCCAGGGTCACGGTGTAGGTGGCTCCGGACTGGAGCTGGGCCAGCAGGGCCTCGGCCTCTTCCCGGCTGTCCAGGCGCTCGGTACGGAGGATCTCAAACCAGTTGTCGTGGACACTCTCAATGGGGCCTCCGGCGCAACTTCCATCATAGCCGTCGCTGACGCGGGCGCCCACCTGGACATACCAGGCGTCGGGATCGTGGGTAAAGGAATCCTTCAGGATGAAGATGCCGTCGCCCACGTCCTGGCCCTGGGCGTTTTCCACGCCGGAGAGCTTGTCGGTCTGGTTCATATAGCGGTTAAAGCCCTGGATGATCCTACCGCCATCGGTGAGGGTGATCTGGTAGGTGCCTCCCTCGCGGCGGTAGGGACCTGCGGCCTCAATGGTCTGGAGCTCCGCGTCGGTAACGGTGATTTCCGTGCCGAACTCGTCCTTGGGATCTGCCTTCCAGTTCTGGTAGTAATCCTCGTAGGTGATAACCGCCTGGCGCTTTTCCAGGAAGTTTACCCACTCATAGCTGCCGCTGTTCACGGCCTCCAGGAAGGGAATGCCCTTCTCCTCGGCGGCCTTGTTGATCTCCAGCATGGGGTACTGGTTGGTGTGCTGAGGAATCATGTAGTCCGGCTCCACAGTTTGCTGCAGGTAGCGCAGGCCGTACTGGAAGGACAGGCGCAGATAACCCCGGTTCTCCGGGTCGTCGTCGGGGTCGTACTTGGTGTTGCCGTTGACGCCGTAGCCGCCCAGGTAGGAGATAGTGAGCGTCTCGTTGGTGGCAGGGTCGGTCAGCTCGAAGATAAATGAGTCAGTACCGTTGGTGTGGCCGGCGGTAAGAACGGGTTTGATGCGCACGCTGCCGTCAAACTCCATCCACGTATCATTGATGTAGAACTTGTCCACGGCGTTGAGTACCGGGGTATCCTCAATGATACCGGTGATCTCAGGGAAGCCGTAGATATCGTAACCGTAGGTGTCCTCGTAGCACTCGTAAACCACGGGGTCTCCACCGGCGTTTTTGATCATGGTGTCCAGCTCGGCGCCGGTGCCGTACTGATCGCCGTGGCCGTGAGTCAGGAGGATATAGTCAATGTCTCTGGGGTCGAAGCCCATGGCCTCTATGTTCCGCCAGTACTGGTACCCACTGGCGGGCCAGCCCGCGTCTAGGAGGATGAGGGTACCGTCGTCGGCCTGGGTCAGATAGATGGCCACCTCGTTGTCGCCCACGTAGTACAGCCGGTCAGGGATGATGGCAAAGGACTCCGTGGCGGTGAGCCATGCGGCCGCCGTGGGCTTGGCCACAGTTTTGCCGTCGTTCTCGGTCATAAAGCTGTCGATGGGCATGTGGTCAGCGGGGTACAGGTACTTCTCGTCAATGGTGGGCTGGGGGGTGATGTAGTACAGTTCCACCACCTCGGCCTGTTCAGCGTTGCGGTAGTTCTGGTCAAAGACCACCATAACCTGCTGACGGTTGGCGGTCTTGTAGAATTCGCCGTCGGTTTTCTGAGTGACGGGTACGTCGCTGAGCCGCCTAGCCGTGAGGGTGCTGGTGTCGGTGTTGAACTCGTAGACCTTCACGTCCGGGGCCAGGGTGTAGGTCTCGTCAAAGAGATCCAGGTCGCCCACGGTGATCTGATTGCCCGACTTGGCGGTGAGCCAGCCGGTGGCCAGCATGGCGCCGGGTTCGCCGTTCACCGGGGAGAGCTCGGCACCGTACTTCATGGTATCGAAATAGACGGTGCCCAGGTCGGACATGTACGCCGAGTAGATATTTTTGATGTTGATCAGCTCACCCTGTTCGTTGTAGCACAGTTCAATGGTGGAGCCGGCAGCCACCGGATTGTCCGCCACCGTAATGAGCGCCACGTCGGTCTCGGTCATGCCGGTGGGGGTGACCCTCTCGTGCTTGGTGCCCTGGCTGTCGGCGTAGGCTACGTCCAGCGTAACGGTATCGTCGGCGTTGGTCACCGGATCAGAGACCGCAAAAGCAAGGCGAGTACTGGCAAACTCGGTGCTCACTGGCCCGTGCTCCATCTCCGTCCTGCCGGGGGCCTTGACCCGTCCGGGTTCTGCGGCCAGCGCGCCGGGCAGAACCGAAAGGCATATGCATGCGGCCAGCGCCGAGGCAGCGGCTCTCATTTGAATGCGGTGCTTCATACAGAGATTCCTCCTTTTTTCTTGTGGATGGCGTTCGGTCGTGAAGCTAAAGCATTGGAAACACCAGCAGCATATTTGGATCTTACCACCAAACTATTCGGCACTCAAATTCATTTTTTTAATCACTTTAACAGAAAAAGCGGATAAGCGCGCCTGTGGTGGGGTTCGATGCCGCAGGGACAGCAGAATTAGAAACACTATGGCAAAATATCAAAATAAATTAGTTTTCCTAATTGAGCGATCAGTTTAATCCGTTTGCCTTCTTGGGAGTGCCGTGATAAAATGCAGCCACAGTGTCAGGAATGTATTCCGTCCTGAAGGGAGGGCCGGGCCGCTCACTACCGAGGCGTATCCGCCAACTCACCTGAATTGGAACAAAGGAGTGCATTGTAATGGCCAATACCCCCAAAGTGGCCGCCATGGAGGTCTATCCCGTGGCTGGCGAGGACTGTATGGAGCTCAACCTCTCCGGCGCCCACGCCCCCTACTTCACCCGCAACATTGTGGTGCTCACTGACGACCGGGGCAATACCGGCATTGGCGAGGTCCCCGGCGGCCAGAAAATCACCCGCGCCCTGGAGAACGTGAAGCACCTGGTGGAGGGCACCAGCGTGGCCGACTACAAGATGACCCTGCGGAGGCTCAACGAGTGGCTCACGGCCAATATTAAGGACGACGTGCGGGGCCAGCAGACCTTTGACCTGCGCACCGGCGTGCACGTGGTCACCGCGGTGGAGACTCCCCTGCTGGACCTACTGGGCCAATATCTGGAGGTGCCCATGGCCGCCCTGCTGGGCGACGGCATCCAGAGGGACAGGGTCCGCTTTCTGAGCTATCTGTTCTACGTGGGCGACCGCAAAAAGACCGATCTGCCCTATCACTCCGAGCCCGACTCCGACTGCGACTGGTACCGCCTGCGCCATGAGGAGGCGCTGACCCCCGACGCCATCGTGGCGCTGGCCAGGGCCACCTATGAGAAGTACGGTTTCGAGGACTTCAAGCTCAAGGGCGGTGTGCTGGAGGGCAGGGAGGAGCTGAAGGCCGTCCAGGCTCTGAAGGAGGCCTTCCCCAAGGCCCGCATCACCCTGGACCCCAACGGCGGCTGGCTGCTGAAGGACGCGCTGGCCCTTGCCCCTGAGCTGAAGAAGGTTCTGGCCTACTGTGAGGATCCCTGCGGCGCCGAAGGCCGCTTCTCCGGACGCGAAATTATGGCGGAGTTCCGCCAGGAGAGCGGCATGCCCACCGCCACCAACATGATTGACACCGACTGGCGGGAGATGCGCCACTGCATCGCCCTGCGCAGTGTGGATATCCCCCTGGCCGACCCTCACTTCTGGACCATGGCGGGCTCCGTCCGGGTGGGCCAGATGTGCAATGATTTCGGCCTGATGTGGGGCTGCCACTCCAACAACCACTTCGATATCTCCCTGGCCATGATGACCCAGTGCGCCGCGGCGGTGCCCGGCAAGCTCAACGGCATCGACACCCACTGGATCTGGCAGGAGGGGCTGGAGCGCCTGACCAGGGCACCGCTGCAGATCGTGGACGGCTGCATCAATCTGCCGGAGCGGCCCGGCCTGGGCGTGGAGCTGGACCGGGAGCAGCTCCAGAAGGCCCACCAGCTCTACCTGGACAACTGTCTGGGCGGCCGGGACGACGCCGTTGGCATGCAGTACCTGATCCCCGGCTGGACCTTCGATCCCAAGCGCCCCTGCCTGGTCCGCTGATTTCCGGTTTCCCTGCGATTCCACATATCGTTTCAGAGACACGGGGCGGCCGGGACGGATTTTCTCTGTCCCGGCCCCGCCGTTTGATTTCATGCCAAAGGGAACCCTGGCAGCTCCCTTCACACGCTCCTTCTCTCTGAACCCTCTGGCATGAGATTTTTCAGCCGCGCCATCTCCCGCTTTACAATCTTTACAACCGGCCTTTCCTTGGGGTAAGATGAGAACGAAGCAGAAGGAGGAATCGACATGGCGAGATTTGCGCTCCTGCTCCCCCGTGAGGAGATGGTGGAGCCCGCCGGGCGGATCGCCCGGGAGCTGGAGATGGATGTGGTGCTCAACCAGTCCGTCCCCACCGAGCGGATTCTAGACCTCATGGAGGATTGTCGGCGCACAGGCGCCGACATCCTGGTGGCCCGAGGCCGCCAGGCGTCCATTCTCAAGGAGCACACCGACTTCCCGGTGGTGGAGATCCAGCTCACCGGCCTGGAGATCGCCCGGCTGCTCCACCGGGCCCGCAGCCTGGTCTCCCATCTGGAGCGGCCGAAGATCGGCGTGGTGACCATCCCCAACATGGTGGGGAATATTCAGGTCTTTGAGGAGATTTTCGACATAGAGCTGCACACCTATTTTATCTCCGGCCTGTCGGAGATGGAGCGCGGGGCGGAGCAGGCGGTGGCCGACGGGATGGATGTCATTCTGGGCGGCGACTTTGTCAATGCCTACTGCCGCCGGCTGGGCAAGCGCACCCTCTTTTTCGACGGGACGGAGGACTCCCTGCGCACCAGCCTGCTCCACGCCCGCAACGTGGGGCAGGTCGCCGACGCCGAGCGCCGCAACACGGCCCACCTGCAAGTTCTGCTGGACTACTCCTTCAACGGGATTCTGGAGCTGGATGCCCGGGGAATCATCGTCCAGAGCAACGACGTGGCCTGTAAGATCCTGGAGCAGGAGCGGGAGAAGCTGGTGGGACTCCCTCTTTCCACGCTGATGCCCCGGGAGGACGCCGAGTTCTGGGCCGACGCGCTGGCCCAGCGGCGGGAGCTCTACTTCTCCGTGCTCAACGTGGCGGGGGTGCACGTGGTGGCCAATGCCGCCCCCGTGGCGGACTGGGACGCCGGGGAGGGCATGGTATTTTCCTTCTATGAGATGCAGAAGATGGAGCGCCAGGGAGAGCGGGCTCTGCGGGAACGCTACCGGCTTCAGCGCTATCTGGCTCACGGCCGGTTTGAAGACGTGAACCACACCAGCCGGGAGATGTCCCGCCTGGTAAAGCTGGCCCGCACCTTTGCCGAAACCGGGCAGCCCATCCTGGTCTACGGCGAGGTGGGCAGCGGCAAGTCCCTCTTTGCCCAGAGCATCCACAACGCCAGCCCCTGCTCCAAGGGCCCCTTCGTGACCTTCGACTGTGCGGCCCACTCCCCTGAGCAGGAAGCCGCCCTGTCCCGGGCGGGCAAGGCGGCGGACACCGGGACGCTCTATCTGGACAACCTGGACCAGCTCACGCCCGGCGGGCAGCGGGTGCTCTGCCGTCTGCTCCGCGAGGGCGTGGTGCATGTGCAGGGCGAGAACACCCCCACCCCGGTGGCGGCGCGGGTCATCGGTTCCCTGACCGGGGACCTGGCTCCCAAGCTGGAGGCCGGCGTCTTTCAGCCCGAGCTCTACTATCTGCTCACCCCCCTGCGGCTGAGCCTGCCGCCCCTGCGCACCCGCCCGGACGATCTGAACCAGGCCATCGACATGTGCCTGGACGACTGCGTGGTGAAGTTCAACCGCTATGTGGTGCTCACCAGGGAGGCCCGGCGGCTGCTCATGGACTACCCCTGGCCGGGCAACTACATCCAGCTCCGCGCCTTTCTGGAGCGCATGGTGCTCACCGCCCCCGCCCGCACGGTAAACGACGGCTATGTGCGCTCCCTGCTGGAGGAGCTCTATCCCCTCCCGGTGGTCCGCGCCCAGGGGCAGGCCCTCCCCGCCGCCGTCTCCCCCGAGGCCGCCCGGCTGGCGAAGGTGCTCTCCCGCAACGGCGGCAGCCGGGCCGCGGCCGCCGCCGAGCTTGGCATCAGCAAAACCACCCTCTGGCGGCGGATGAAGCAGTATGGCATCCGCGACCGATTCGAGGGCTGACCGAACAGCAGACAGGGTGCGCCCCCCGGCGATACCGGGGGGCCGCTTTCAGCGGCACGGCCATGAAATCAAAGCGCATGGGCCTGGACGGCCCATATGCGCATAAACTTCATGCGCCACAAGCCTTTGCCCGTTTTCGTGGTGCACTCTTGGCGCATGAAGTTTTATACCAGGGCGTCCGAGGCCTTGAGAATTCCGTCCAGCTCGGGGAGAAAATCCACCTCGGCCACGGCGGCGCTCGGCGGGACGCGGCTGGATACTTTCTGGCCCAGGATACGGTTGGTGACAAAGACATGGAGGCGGTCTCCCTGGACGCAGACGGCCAGGGGCTTGTCGGTGGCGGCGGACAGCCGGCGCAGGGCGGCGAGGAAGGCGTCACCGGGCACGTCGGGGTTGCCCTCCGGCCGGAGGGCAAACCAGGTGCCGTCCTCCATCCAGCCGGGGCCGAAGCCCACCACCCGCCGCAGCCCGCTCTCCCGGCGCAGCATGGCGTCCCGGGACGGCTTCATCATCACCCGCTCGTGGATGAGCCGCCAGTCCAGCCCGGTGTCCTTCCCCAGCTCCACCGTCACCCAGGTGCCCACTACGAACTCGTGGTGGGTTTTCCCCTCCATGGAGAAGGAATGGGTAAACCCGGCGTCACCCAGACGCACACGGCGGCCGTGGTAGGTACCGGAGCCGCCCTCCCGCACCAGGACGGAGCCCTTGCCGTCGTTGGCGGCGATCAGGCGGGCGCGGCGCAGCTCCCCCTCCTCCAAGGTGGGCGCTTCGGTGTGGCGGGCGTCCTGGAGGCGCCGGGCCAGGGTACACTGGCCGCAGGCGTGGACAAAGGCCCGCTGGTAGGCCTTCCCCGCCCTCCGTACCACCACCAGGTGGTAGACCAGGCTGGCCGCCACCAGCGCCAGGGTAACGCGCTTGTCCACAAAGAAGAAGACCAGCGCCAGGACGGCCGCTGCCAGATAACCCAGGTAGAGCAGGCGCAGGCGGCGGTATTGGCGGATGAGGCCGCTTACCAGCTCCGCAGATTCTGATTTCATGGTGTGACACTCCTTTTGACCAGAACGGTACAAAAACTTTGTATTCATGTTCAGTGTAACAGATATTTTTGTTCCGCACAAGGAGCAGCAGGCGGAGGGTGAACCGCACCCGCCCTTATCTGTTTTGCACAAATTTTACTTGTTTTTTCTGAGAAACTATAAAAATCAACCGATGTTTTCTATAAATTTACAGTTCAAAGCGAAACAAATATTCCATATTTGAAACGCAGAACGGGTATTTTTGAAATCTTAAATTCATTTTTCTGAAACCCACACAGAGTTTACAAATTTGCTCTCCCATTTCATTGCCTTTTGCGAATGGAAAACCCGCGCCGCGGCCTGCTATCATAGTGCCACGGTAGTGAAGCGCCCCCATCCCCCGCAAGCAAGCACGGAACATCCCCAGTGAATGAACCGAACGAAAGTCTGCAAATAAAAAGTCAAGCCTCTGAATGAAAAAATCCTCATTGGAAAACAGGGCAGGCAAAAAAGGCCAAC